>JAUNBR010000024.1 GCA_030527015.1 Planctomycetia bacterium | reverse complement strand
ATCCGGGACTACGGACTTCGTCCTCCGTCCACGGCTCCGCAGAAAAATCAAAACATGGCGAAACGTCCTTCGGCACTTCATCCGGGACTACGGACTGCGTCCTCCGTCCACGGCTCCACAGTGAAAATCGAAACGTGGGCGGGACGTCACTCGGCGCATCATTTCCGGGACTACGGACTTACGTCCTCCGTCCACGGCTCCACGGGGAAAAATCGAAACGTGAGGCGAAACGTCCGTCGGCACTTCATCCGGGACTACGGACTGCGTCCTCCGTCCACGGCTCCACGGGAAAATCAAAACGTGACGGAACGTCCGTCGGCGCTTCCATTTTAATCTGACGTTAGGATGGTGCGCTGAAAATGCCGGTGAAGTGTGGGAAATTTGTATCCGTATAAAAATTTCAACTCACGTTCTGATCGTGTGAGTGCCGGTGATGTATGTCGGGAAGATGAGGGTGTATGTGCGCACATGCTTCATGAGTATGTTCATGAGTATGCACCCCAGTAACCGGCGGGTGATGAACATGATTATGATGATCTTCATCATGCCGATGTGCGTGATCATGAGTCAATTTTTCGTGAAAGTGCAGGTGCACATGTTCTTCACTAAATGCAAGAAAAACACCGTAAATCATGAATCCTGATGCGATAATAAAATTCCAGGTCGGCACTTCACGCAAAAGGAGAATGGAAAGAATCACACCCATAAAAGGCGCCGCGGCATAATAGGCGCTGGTTCTGGCCGCACCGAGACTGCGCTGCGCTTTTACGTAAAAGAAAATGCTCAGCCCATACGCGACGAATCCCAGAAGTAAAGCGAGCGAAACAAAAATGAAAGATTCTGGAAAAGGATTTTTCATCAAAATGGCAAGAAACAGTGCAGTCAGACCCGACCCAAAACCCTTTACCATTACGATCTGCGCAGGAGACTTGGCCGACATATTCCGTGTGCAATTATTTTCTAAACCCCAGCATCCACAAGCTCCGAGAACGAACAGGGAGCCGACGGAAAACTGCCAGACAGAGGCTTCGGAAAAATCGATACTCAACAAAATACTGGCCAGCGTAATGACACCGAGAGCCATCCACATTCTTTTTCCCATGGATTCATAAAAAAAACACAGTGCGATAAGGGAAGTTGCCACCATCTCAAAATTAAAAAGCAGCGAAGCATTCGCGGCCGACGTCATCCGCAGTCCCCACATCAGCAAAAAAGGAGCGATCACATCCAGCAGAATCATTAAAATGGTCCATGGCAATTCACGTCGAGAAAGAGAGGCTTCTGTCCTTCTGTGCCAAGAAAAAACATGAAGCAGCAGCATACCGAGAGCCGCCCCAAGATACAGAAACGCGACCATGAACATCGGCGAAATTCCGACCAGCAGTAATTTAGAAATCGGCGCGTTCAGTCCGAACAGAAGTGCCGCAAGTAATGCCAGCATGACGGAAAATGAATGATTCTTCATTTTATACCCGATACATTATAAAATTCAGCTTCACCGGCTTTTTTGCTTCGCTGAAAAAGCCTGCTTTCAGAGCCGCACAAAACGAAATTTTAAATTGGAACCAGTATATACGGACTCCACTTTTAATTTAAATCGGTTCTCGGTTAAATTTCCATTTTCACGAAAACACGGGAGCCGAGGTGCGTAACGCCGACGGCGGTTTTAAAAGCGGAAATCTAAAATAGTATGAGAAAAAATCGTGCGCGCCATGAAAATACCAGATTTCATGGCCGCACGAAATGGAAATTTAAAGGAAAACCCGCATAATATTACGATTTTTGCGACTCTTGCTTCAGGATTTCAAGAACGATTTTACTTAATTTTGGCTCCGCCTCATTCGCCACGGAAATAATCTCGGCGATGTCTGCCGGTTTCAGTGCATCCGGTAAACAAATATCCGTGATAATCGAAAGCCCAAGCACTCTCATGCCAGAATGAACTGCCACCAGCACTTCAGGAACTGTCGACATACCGACGATATCCGCTCCAATCATACGTAAAAAACGATACTCAGCACGGGTCTCCAGATTCGGACCTACCAGCGCGACGTAAACCCCACGATGCGCGACGAAACCATGATCCAGTGCTATTTTCATGGCGCGATCAATTAATTCTGGAGTATACGGCGCACACATATCCGGGAACCTTTCCCCCAGCTGTTCATCATTCACACCGACCAAAGGATTTCCATTCATTAAGTTAATATGGTCCTCCATAACGACCAAATCTCCCTGGCGAAACTGTGGATTTAACCCGCCCGCGGCATTCGAAACAATTAAAAGATCCGCACCCAGCGCTTTCATCACCCGAACCGGGAAAGTAATCTGCTGATAAGAATAACCTTCATAAGCATGAATTCTTCCTTCCATCGCGAGGACCGACATGCCGTTTAATGTTCCACAGACCAAATTTCCTGAATGTGTCGTGGCCGTGGAAACTGCAAAATGAGGAATCTCATGATAAGGAATCACGGCTTCCACTTCCATATTTTGAGTTAAACCACCCAGGCCCGTTCCCAAAATAACTCCTGCCTGAGGAACTCCGCTCCACAAACTACGAATTTTGTTTACCGCTTCCGTAACTTTCCCTCTTATCGCCAACATATAAATTCCTTCCTTTTTTAAAAACATATTTCACGATCCGACTTTACCTCCACCGGCATACGACAAATTTTGCGTCCGTCACATTTTTATGCCCGATGCACTACAAATTTCCGTTTCCACAAATTTTACTTTCTCTGCCATCAGGCGATCATATATACGGTTTTTTTTTTACATTTCCGTTTTATGCGGATCTGCAAGAGACGTTTTCAGCGAAGTAAAAATGCCGGAGAAGAAAAATCATGTGCGTCAGAATGAGGACTTTCATTCATCGAAATCATCGAATTCTTCCTCTTCTTCCTCTTCCAACTCACCAAAAACATCTTCGGGATCCTCTTCCACAATTTCATCCTCTGTCTCGATTTCATCGATTCCCAGTGAAATCACCTCCGGAAGAAACGTCGTCTGTGTATCCACATCCCCGAATTCATCATCTTCTTCCTCGCCCTCCTCAAGATCCTCGGCTTCTGTTTCTGCATCTTCGCCGTCCTCATCAAATTTATCCATATCCTCATAATCTTCGTCGAATTCATCTTCAAAATCTTCGTCGAAATCATCATCGAAATCATCACCTGGCTCATCATTTTCAAAAGGAAAATCCTCGGAAGGATCATCCATATCATCATCGTCCAAATCATAAGACGCACGGATGGACGGTAAACCTCCTCCCAGAGGCGACATTCGAATGGAATGGTTTACGGAAATATGATTTTCTCTAAATAAAGACATCAGATCATCCTCTTTCATCTTTCTTATTTTCTATATTTTTAGGATTATAAAACTTTCTTCGATTCGGGTCATTCTTTCTGGCCTGACGTTTCATCTGAGCATCTTCCTCCGCCTGTCGCTGGAGTTTTTGCTCGTCCGACTCTTCCGTCTCGGGTTTATCTTTTTTGAAAAACCCCATCACACCATGAACTATTTTTTGAATACGTGGTTTTCCAGCTTCCACCGCCCGGTGAGCCACTTCACCCACCGTATTTATCCCATCACTGACACGATCACCTACATTTTCCGCCATTTTCATACCACGCTGACGTAAAACATCCAGCTGCTCCGCCACCCGGTGACTCACTTCGCCATTCTGTGATTCTTTAGCCGAGGAATTCTCACGCTGACGCCAGCTCTGTGCCCCCCCCTTTTCTCCCTCTGACGGTTTACGTCCAGAAGCTAAAGAATAATGAAATCCGGAAGCAGGTTTTTGCGCGTTCTTCTTCGTTTCCATTTCCCCTTTTTCGTCCATGGGAGAAATTTCTGGATATGACACATGTTCATCATGATAACGCCCTGAAAACTGGACATTCGGTTCATCTTTTTTTTCACGGTTTTCATCAGAAAAAGAATCCGATTCACTGACGCCGAACTCATTCTCTGAAATTTCACACGACGGAATTTCAGATACCACAGACTGAGATTCAGTAAAATTTTCCTGCTGCCACTCCGCCTGATACTCATCTTCCGCCGAATGAAAATTCACGTCATCTTCTAAAAAAACGGCGTTTTCATCTTCTGAAAATTTATCCTGCTCACCTGAAATCGGATCTTCATCTAAATTCTGCGCGTCAAAAGTACTGAACACAGAATCATTTTTGTCTGAAGATTTTTCCAGATGAATGATAATAAATGTCGTATCATCATAACGCATTTCTCCACTCTCTCGTGCCTGATCTATCATCGCCTGCCAGTGTGCGTCCGACATCTGCATAAGTTCATCCCATGCAAGAGAATTTCCAGATTCATAATATTTTAATGCCCAAAGTGAAATCGCATCCGTGGCCAAAATAATATAATCACCTTCTTGGGCAAGAATTCCCAGAGGCTGAAACGTTATCATTTCGTCACGCCCCAGATCTTTACTTCCTAAAACGGTAGGAGAAGCCTCAAAATCCTCACTTTTTTCCACGGGAAACGTATACAATAAATCGGTACCTTCATAAACTCCGGTGGCCGAATAACCTGGACGAACATGAAACAGGCAGCTGTCACCGATCGCATAACCACTGAGCCAGTAACATTCTTTAGATGGATCCAGCGCCATTTTATCTCCAGACCAATCATCCCCTGGAAAAGCACATGGCTCTATTTTCACCCATAATAATGTCGAAAAGGCACCTGTCGCAAGTTTTGGTTTTTGGTACCATGCAAGATTCGCTGTGTCGATTCCATTTTCCCATTCTTTTCGGCGATCACATAACCACCGCTTAAACACTTCCGCATCCTCCGGCACAGGCAAGCGATTTACGACACTCTCTGTAAGGATTTTTGCCCAGGCAGCAGAAAATATGGCAGAGGAAACACCGTCTGCGATTACCGCCACTCCTTTTTCCGGCATCACACGACACACGTCCTGATTCTGCTCCGGATGTTCTGGATCTTTCGCGTATGAAAAAGTTCTAAAATAAAATGACATACTTTAATTTCTTATAATAATTTTACTTTTACTGATTCTACTATAAATTTTCATTTTTATACGGTCACAGCAGCAGATATTTATACTGGATCCACTCTAAATTTTCGTTTTGTACGGCTCTTAAAGCAGGATTTTCAGTGAAGCAAAATGCCGGAAAAGCGGAATTTTATAGTGTATCGGGTATAAAAGCACGACACACGATACATTATAAAACTTTACACGTCTCTGACATTTTTGTTCACCTGAAAACCACCTGCTGATATATTAGGAAAAGTTCAATTTAAAGTGTGGCGTCAGGCAGATCTCAAAAAAATATTTCTCGATATTTTTTTCTTCTTCATTTTATCCGATAAATCTTATTTTGTCAGGAGTACCCTTACAATTCACGATTTTTCAGGTTTATTTTCATCTGCCCAAAGTATCTATTACTTCAAAAAGAATATCAAAATCCATATTTACCATGACTCCACGCGAATCTTCCATAATTCCCGGACGAATTCCCGCCAGAAGTTCTCGCGCAGGTAACGGATCCGACTGTTCCCACAAACGAACAATTATTTTATCTTCATTTTCCGCCAACTCTCCAGGACAGCACATTCCGATATGCGGACGCTCCGGAAAAATCCAGTGATGAAGCCATACTGGCGGCAAATCATCCTGTGTCAAATTTCGAACTGCTTCTTCCAGACGTTCCACCTGAAACTGCCCTGCCGTAATATGCACCAGCATCGGCTGCAGATTCTTCTGCTGACGTGTCTGATCCCATTTTCTGATCACATCCTGAACCCTCTGAAACGCTGGCACAGGATCTGCGGCCAGCGTGGGCGTTACCTCTGCAAAATATAATTTCTTTCGCGGTAATGAAATTAATCCTCCGATTCCATTCGGCATCTGCAGCTTAAACTCTTCCACTTTTCCAGCTGATTCTAAAAGCAGTGAATCCGGCAAAAATGGACGCCCCAGCAAAGAATCATCTATTTCCGGCGTTCCATCCGCATTCCGACCATAAAAAATCATCGACACATCATAACGTTCCCGACCATGGCGTGCTATTTCCCCCAACATAAAATGTAATTTATCTAAACGCCGGCACCAGGCTTCATGTGCCGGACGATATTCCATATCTGAAATCGAACGATCCATTAATAAAATCACCAAAATCTGACGTGGTGGAAGGTCTGCCGGCTCTTCAATTAACTTATTCCCCAAAAGTGGCCGACAAAATATTTCATCATTTTTAGTGTTTCTTACTCCTGGATTCTCTTCATTATATGCCGGCGAAAAATCTTCTCGTAAATTCTCAGATTTACTTATGGATTCCATGAACACTTTCGAATTCTCGGAAGGCACTTCTGAAGAAACCGCCCCTTCTTCCTCCAAAAATGACTTCCGACCAGAATATTCATTCGTTTTAATGGATAAATCTGTATTTTTCCCTAAAATTTCCGGTAACACATCCGCCAATAAACTCTCAGCAGGTAAAGAAGGTTTTATTTTCTCAAAATCCGGAGACACCGGCACCGGAGGAAATTCAGCTGGAGAAATATTTACAGAGGGTTTTTTCGTCTCTTGCATAAAAGGAACATGAATATTCCTGGATTCTGATTCCTGTATTACCCCAGGTGTGGAAACCTTTCGCGGCAGTTCCGGTGCCACCATAAAACCAGAATCCATTTTCGGTATTCGGGAAGCATACTGTGCCTGGTATCCCTGTGCCAGACGCATCAGCCGTACCATATCCACCATCCTCCCATTATAAACCAGACCTTTCGCGCCTGAAATTATATTTTCGCCGCTTTCCTGCAAAACACGAATCATGAATTCATCTAAAACGCTGCACGCATGAAACATTTCTCGAATCGCGCCCTCCGGCAAAAACTGTTCCTGTGTCGGATATTTTATCGCCGGAACATACATATTCGTTCCTAGATGAATCTGTAATAACAGAGGAAACCCCACCTCCGTACTCACACGCCCCAGCGGAAATACACTCTGTCCCAGAGGGTCTTCCAGCGTAAGATCACCAAGGAAACTTATAATTAATGGAGGCAAAACAAGAGATTTTCCATAAGACCATTCCTGTAATATATCTGCCACATAATTAAAAACAGGCGTACGGGGAACCGCTCCTCCAAAATATATCGGATCATACCAGACAGGAAACTCCATCTGTTCTTGCCGCACTCCCATCACCGCATCCTGTACCTGACGAAATCTGGTTTCCACCCGTATGGGGGAATTTCTCAGCTCAGAAGAAGACACCCACGTTCTTCCAGCAAAATTTCCGCTCCACCGACTTCCCAGATTCATCCTGCCATTTTCCTGATGATACCCAATTAAAGATATATCCACCTCAGCAGATTCTTGCATATGTCGGAGTGTCGAATTTAAGGAAGTCGCGAATCCCTCCAGTTTTCCGCGGGTACCTTCCGCCATCCGCTGTTTTTGAGAAAATGATTCTTCTATAAGAAATATTACAGCAGCTGAAACGGTTCCCATATTCTCACCTTTCTACTTTTCCATTATACCTAAAATTTTACTCTGACACCACTTCATATTTCCTTTTTTGCAGTTCTGCCTGTAACTGTTTCATGTATCACGGCACACCCCAAAAAAACAAAAAAGGATAAGGTTTCAGATATAAAAATTTCTCTCGACATACGATAAAACCTAAACTTCCGGCGCCTATTTTTATCCTCTGTTCGGCATTTACCGTAATCCCGGAGCAGCCTGCGTCCCCATATTTAAAAACTGAATTAAACATACCATATCTGCGTTAAACGCCATTCCCCGTGCCCCAGGCTGTAAAGGAAACCCTTCCATCAGCGCATGCTGAAAAAATGGCTCCGGCAAAACACTCGACATTTCAAAAAGATGCGCAGCGAAAGCATCCGGAAGCCCCACCGGTGAAGGGGGAAACATAAATGAGTCTGCCGCAGCCATGGACAGATGACAGTTCAGTAACAAAACATTACCATCATGTGTAGTTAAACTGGTTAAAGCCCGGGCATAAGGAAGCGGATCTCCGTCCTGAGATTCTCCATCCGTAATATGCACCACGACCGGTGGAAAACTGTAAGGATGATTCTGAATCCAGACCGAAAGTAATTCATGGGCATGATAAAACATATGACACATCGGCGTCCCTCCTTCCGCCACCGGATCCACCCATATCGGCACTTCACAGGGTACCTGCAGTAATTCACCTGTTTCTTCATCTGGAATGACCTGCATACGACGATCGATCCGAATCGGGTTCATCCCAATTTCCGAAATCGAAACGATCGCCCTTCCCCCTAATGACCCTTTTAATGCAGACTCTATTATCGGAGTTCCATTCGAATCTGTACGGTACCCAAAAACGCCTATATCCATCCAGTCTTTAATTCCCTGATCTCCACTGGCACGAATCGCCATATTCTGTAACCACCCATTTAAAGCTGCTGCCAGTTCGTCACATTTTCGATTCTGTGAAATACCTAACGGTTCTTCCATGGAATATGACTGATCCAACAAAAAAAGAAAACACGCTTTATTATGACGACTGATTTCCTGTGTATATGCCATTTTTATTATCGCTCCTAAATTTTAACTTCTAAATATTTTGTACTCGATACACCTATAATTTTCACTTCCCCTGTCCGCCGGCAGACATTTTTGTTTCGATGAAAATACCTGCGTTCAGAACCGCATAAAACAGGTATTTCATGTGTCTCAAAATGCTGAAACACAAATATTCACTAAACGAACATCCTACACTTTACACTCTAAATTACTGGAATATTTTTTCCATATTTCGCCAGTTCTCGGTCTCCAGCACAACTCTGGCTGTATTTATGGAATTTCTAAAATGAACTTTCGTCTTTCTCACACCCTCTTTTTTCTGATGCTCTTTTAGACGTACTCCCAGTCTTTGGCAGCCATTCTGGAAATCCACCCATGCTCCACGGCTGTGCAGGCGTTCCAATAAATTACCACGTAACCGAACATACTCCTCCACGATTATTTTTTCATACGGAACAGTAAGCGGTAACTGAAAATCCTCCACCGGATATGTTCCCACAGAAACCGTGGGATTCTGAAATTCCTTCAGTGTGGAATAACATTTATATCCCACCGTTTTCGCACCCTCTTTCACTTCAGAAAAATAGCCACAAAGAATACTTCCATCTTTAAGAGTTACTTCCTGTATGGTATCATCCAAAGAAGATTTTATCTCGGGCACAAGTTTCGTAAACCATAACCTTACCGTCCGATGAAGCATTTCTCGATTCTGTCTCAAAACTTTTAAATTCTCGAGTGATTTTACCGATTCTGGTTCAGGTGAATTCTTAATCATCTTTTCGACTGACTGAATCACTTCCAGCGTTTTTACTGCCGCGGTTAACCTTTCGGGAATCGCCGAAGGTGGTTCATTCCGCAGTTTCGCTAACATTTTTAAGATTCGTTTTTCCTCACGCTCCGCCATTACCTCTGCCCGCGTAATTCGCGCCGCTTCCTGAAAATCCAGAACCATCTGACGCTCCGATTCTTCCAGGGATTCCAGATCCGCTCCTTCCACCGTCTTCAAAAACGCTTCCAGTTTCTCCAGACGTTTTTTAGGATCTAAATTTTCCAGTTTTATTTCACTCAAAATGTCTGTATCCACGTATACCTCAGACCGTGCTTTTAGCATAAGAACCGTCGTTTTTACTCGTGTATTCAAAACCTCTTCCGTATCATAATCCGTTAATACCTTATTACATTTATCTCTGCATAACTGATACTGTTTCGCGTCAAAAGCATTTCTGGCCTCCGCGATTAATTCTGTCACCTGCTGAATTTTTTCCGCTAAAAGAACCCGCGCATCCAGATCTTCCTCTAATTTTTCCATAATTCGCAGAAACCCTTTTCCTGCCTCTGGAACAATTTGTGCATAACGTTCACGAAATTTTCTTACACTTTCCACTCCCCGGCGTAACTGTGGAATATTTTTCGATTTAAACTGGAACAGTAAACCAAGATATTCTTGAATCGCCTCCGCGTTCTCCCCCCATTTTTTCCAGGTTACATTAAACGAGCGAAAGTCCGGATCATTCTGTTTCATAAATCCGGTGGAAGGAATCGAAGTTCCAAGAAATAAGTCACTCCGCGCCAGTTCCTTCGTGAATTCTTCAGCGCGTGATGATCGCTGACGCGTTTCTTCATTACTGCGAAAAACTTCTGCCAATAACCTCTGGTCATCCGGTACTCTCCGCGGAGGTACGGTCCAAAAATCATAAAATGCACTAAAAGTTAAAAACATTAATGGGCACAGTGCCAATAATAAAATAAATAAAGTACGTTTCATATTATACTGATTCCACCTTATATTTAAGTTTTGCGCGGTTCCGCGGCCACATTTTAAGCATACACCATATACTAAAAAAAGAATATTTCATAATGTATCTGGTATAATAATCTCTCGGGGATTATGTAATAACTGAAGCGATTCACGTCCAATTTTTACTCGTAAAGAATAATTCTTATTCTCCTGTATGGGTCCCACATAAAACCAGTGAGTATAAAACTTCGGCACATTACTTCCTTCCCCATCAGGATTTTCTTCATTTTTTTGAAAAAATACCAGGCGTAATGCCAGCTCTTTACATTCAGGCAGTAATGGATGAGGATCCTTTTTATTCATCTGAAAAATATTTTTTATCACAAATGAATTTTCTGAACTATTTTTCAGTCGTTCAAAACATTCACAACTAATATTATAATCTTTCAGTACCGCACCTAACTTCCGAAAATTTTTCGCTGCTTCCACTTCAATAAAAATAGTAGAAATATTTTGTGGCGACCGACTTACCGAAATCTGCGGCGCACTTCCAAAATCCGCCGCCAGACGTGGAATTTCCTTTTCTTCTTTCTTTTCCGGAATCACATGAATTTTAGTCTCTTCGGAAATCTGCGTTCCAAAAGGATCTTCCAGGATTCCATCTTCCTGAAAATCTTCCCGCGGAATTTCTCCTGTGGCATTCTTCGCAGCAGGTTTCTTATCACCCGGATAATCACGTCCCTGTGACTGATCATACATGCGAAATGGACTTCCTCCCAGCGCTGTACCTAAAGAAAAACCACCAGGCCTCCATAAAACTACTTTTATTTTACTACTATTTTTACTTAACCGCTCCAGCACCTGCTGTTCCTCTGGAGTTATCTGACCGGTAACACGATCTATCTGTGTTTCCACCGCCTGCAGCTCTGCCGCTCTTCGTGAATATTCATCCTTGGCGCGAACCGGAATATCCAGTAATAATCGGGTTCTAGATTCCATCTTCCGCCGGTAAGATTCCACCGCCGTTTCATACTCTTTCTGATTTTTAAAATCCATTCTTTGGGGGGCAGAATGACGTGCATCCATTATCTGATCTGTTACGTCATCCTTCTGAAGAATTTTCGCCATTTCATGGATCATTTTTTCTCTCTGCGAAACAGACGATTTTTCCTTTAATGCGGTTTCATAATTTTTGATATGTTCGCCGAGTAAATTTAGTTCCCCACGGAGTCTTTCCACCGTTTCACGCCTCTGCTGCTGTTTCTGAATATCCGTTTTACTGACCGATTTACGTATTCCCTCCACCACAAAATATACAGTTCCATCTTCTCGAGAATCCATTTTCACCACCACGGCCGAAAGGTCTAATAATTTTCCCAGCTCCGGAAGTTCATACCGAACACCCGGAATATTTACCGTGGCCTGTTCAGGATTCTTCACCTGCACGATTCCATATAAATTCTCTTCCAGTTCTTCTTCCATTAACACATTTCCCGGTTTCTTTTTTTTAGAAGGAGAGATTCCAGATTTTACAAAAACATCTTTCAGATCACCCTCTGTAATCTCACCAAAAGGAAATGCTCTTCCCTCAAAAATCAGATACCCTGCCTGCATCTGCAGGGAAATCATATCCTCACCCTGTAATTTTACCTGCGTACGCACATCTCGCTGAGATTCTGATCGTGGAAGTTCATGTTTTTTATCTTCATGCAGAGGTACCTCACAATAAATCCCCAATTTTCTTTTAGCTTCCCGTAATAAACCTTCATCCCATTTCTGTAAAACTTCATTCGGAGTGGGTCTTAACTCCTGTTTAACTTTCGAGACCTGAGTATCTTTCACTTCCTCTCGCCGTATCTGCCGTGAAGGATTTTCTTCAAAAATATCACTTTCTGTCTCTTCACCGCGCATCTGACGAAATTTCTCAAAATCTGAAAATTCATCCTCTTCAGAAATTTCTGAGTTTCGTTCTTCCGCATCTACAACTGACGAATTCTTTTGCCCATTCTGTAAAATTTCTTCATCAGAAACCTCTGCTATTTCTGTTTTCGGTTCCACACTTATTTCTTCATGACGTCCTTTTTTTCTTTCCGTTTCTTTTTCTGTTCTTTTCACCTCCCGAGGAGATTTAACCCCCTCATCTTTCAAAAGCTGATTTTCTTTTTCTTGAGTTCCCGAATCAGCCATTATTTTCGAATCTTCCATACCAGGCCGAGTATTTTTATCCGAAATATCTTTTGACAGCAGAACCCACAGCAGAACCGCTAAAAGAGCCAGGCATGTACCTCCCATCAGAATTAAAATTCTTTGTGCCGAACGATCTTTTCCTGCAAAACGACTCAATTTTTTCACTGACCATGTTCGCGTCAAGAAACAGGCAGCGACTTTTTTCATAAGCTGCACGTTCTGCCACGCATCCGCAGGTAATAAAATATTTCCTCCACGTATCACCGCTATTTTTCGTAATAACTTTATCTGTTCTTCCGCAATTTGGCGTTTTTCGCTCAGGGTCCATTCCTTCTGCACTTTTTTTATGGAAGGAGGCACGTTCCCCTTTCCTTCCTGTTTTTTTAATTCCTGCTCTTCTTTAATTTTTGCGTATATCTCTGATTCATCCAGCACTTCCAGACCTAAAAAGGCCATTTCCCGACAAGATTTTTCCAATTCTTTTAAATTAGGACACTTCTTCCCTAATTTCGGTTCCGGCTGCAGAGATACCACAGAGGATACCGCCTCCAGAAGCGATTTCCATTTTTGCATCCTTTTTCCATACTCGGGCACCAGACATTCCTGCGCGTCCAATAATAATCGGTACGTCCCAAGAAACGCTTCTGGCTCATCTACTTTCGATAAAAGCTGAGGTACTAATTTTCCTAAAACTTCACCTAAAACTTCGATATTCCCTGGATAATTCTTCAGAAACCAGCCTCCGCATTTCTGATGAATCGTCAATAATACTTCCGAGGAAACATTCCGAAGCATTTTATCCATTCTTGTCCGCACCGTAATAACCGTGGCATCAGTCGCCCCAAGACGATCCATCACCCGGGAAAGACCGACAAAAAATGCGACAAAAAATTCCGGCAAAAACGTTTTCTCCATATTTTCATAAAAACGTTCCAGATCCTGCTCTTTCATGTGCGGTAAAAGAATCGCCATTACTCCCGGAGAAGCCTGTTCTGCATCTCCGGAAGATGCCACTTTTTCAGGAGAAGTTTCGCACAGAAAATTTACCGCCTGCTGCCATAAAAATTCGCAGTCTTTCGGCAAAACACCTTTCAGATGTATCCATCTTTCCAAAACACGTGCCCGTAAATCATCCGAAACACGCGAATTACGTAACCATAACGAGAACTGTGATTCTTGAAGATTTACCAGTAAAAACTGCACTCCCGCACGAACATTTCCCACATCAGATCCTGCCCCCAGAAGTTCTGCCAGCAGAGAATGCCTCGCCGTTCCCACCAGAGGAGCAAGAATCTCTTCCGGATTTTCCATCACCGCAAGACGCTCCGTCATACGCCTACATAAATAATTCGTCGCCATCCGACTGGCGGAAATTTCCAGTTCCGCATATGAAAATGGAAGCTCTTTCGCATTTTCCACTTCTTTCGCCTCCAGCTCATGCGTGGACGCAGGAAGGATCTGATTCGCGATTCGTTCCACTTCCACCAGAGCATTCGCGTCCGTAACCGTGACCGCTCCCACGGAATCTAAATGGGCACAGTAACGTAATACACCCGAAATGCCTTCTTCCAAAAATTGCTTAAACACACGCTGAACATATGGCATTTCCAGACATTTCACACCTTCTTCCTCTTCTCTTACCGCATACTTCTTTTCTGCCTGAACAGATAAACGCCCAGAGAATGTATTTATCACGAACTGGGTGCCCTGATAAATTTCATCACGCAAGTCATTTTCTTCTGGCATGTAAAGTGTCGTCGCGGCCATTTTCGTAAAAACCAGATCCATCTGTGGTTCATACGTGGAAAAACTTATATCTTTCGTCATTTTTTTAGGCAAAAACCGTATCAGACCATAAAATATAAGTGCAGCCATTACCGGTTCTGTATACAGAATTAGAGACGTTCCCTGTTTTTCAAGAACTGACAATAATCCCACCAGGGCATTCTTAAAAAGAATCTGCCGGCGCCGAAGTGACATTTTTTTCCACCGCCCAGGAATAATATTTTCTGGATCATGAAACGTGCTTTCTTGTTCTGAAGTCAGAAAAGAGACCAGCAGAGCGTCATCCAGCAGAGGTTTCGTCTGACCTGTTAAATCGGTCAGAGAAGTAATCGGCAACAATTCATGTGGAAGGTGCTCTCCATCCTGCGTTTCCCAGCCACCGACACCCCACATCTGGAGAATTTCCAAAATCTCCTGATTCGTTTCGTTCTCTATACTTTTTCTCGGCGCCAGTAACACATGTCCAAAATAAGACCCTGTCCGCCCCGCAGTATCTTTTTCTCGATACACAATTTGCCCCATCATCCGATTTCCATCCGCCGCGGGAAGATAAAAAAGCCGTGCCGGTGCGGTATGAGCAGTCGCGTATTCCTTTTCTTGCGCTGGAGTATTCATCGGAAGATAATAATAAACATATCTTTCCATCCGCCGAAAGGCATTCCGAAGCTGATTCCCCTTCAGTGACCCACTACGCACGCTGTACCCCAGGGGATGAGCTGCCATTTCATCTCTTCGGCGTTCCAGCGCGGATGTCGCATACGTACAGTGCGTTAAGTAAAATTGTTGAAACATGAGGATAATTCTTTCAAAATGTTTTTCGCTATTTATTTTAATATTTTATGCCGATACACGATAAATTTATTTCCCCTGTCACATATTTTGTTTCCCCGCCAGCAGAGAAAATGGGACTAAAAAACCAGTTTTCTTGGCTGTTATTCCCCACTATAAATTTTCGCTTCCCCGGCATTTAGCTTCGGAAAAAAATGCCTGCTTTCAGAGCCACACAAAACGGAAATTTATAGTATCACGTAAAAAAGTAAAGTTCCACATAAATCTGAATCCAATAATATCTCCATCATAAGTAAAGTTATACCCGATACACTATAAAATTCCGCTTCCCCGGCATTTTGCTTCGCTGAAAATGCCTGATTTCACCGAAGTAAAAAATTAAAATTTAAAGTGGAACCCGTATAATCATGGAGAAACATAAAACCAGACACCGCCTATTTTCTAAAAAACCAGGAGCGTTTTTGCTCTTCCAATTTTCCAAGAATTAACGGTTCCGTGGCATATTTTCTTATCCCCGTATCTATAATCGCCCAGACCACGATATTTTTCCCATTCCATGCACGCTGAGAATGAAGTGCATAAAAGCCACCCATTTTTTCCCAGCTTTCTCGCGAAATTTCTTCCTGAAACAGCAGGGGGATCTCCCACGGCTGATCCGTAATCTGAGGTTCTTTCGAAGTAATTCCCAAAACACAAACATCCGAAAATCGTGGCTGCACCCACGTCCACCTTAAAATAATCACACCATTCTGCCCGGCGGTAATGGCAGATCTCCCCAGAGGCGGACGTAAACCATTCACATTCCGCGGTAAAATATCCTCCTGTATCCATTTCTCCACCATGGGATACACAGACACAAAATCCTCTGGTGCTGCACGAAAACTTCGTGTATCAAAATTCGCTAAAAAGGCTTCCCGATCTCCCGCCATAACAGCTTCACGCATATCATGACCATGAAACAGCATGTCTGCGCTATTTCGGACAAACATTCCCAACTGTCCTGGATAATTATAATTCTGTAAAATCGGATCCTGTAAAATCGTTATAATCTGCTGCCGATCATTATTATCCACCGCCTCCTGAAGTAACTCCACTTTCCGCAGACGCCGATGCGCCATATTATACATTTCCCGTAAGGATTCTGCCTGCGGACAATTTAAGAATAATGATTCATCCCACACGGAGATAATTTGTCGATCCACCTGATCCGGCGTCATATTTTTTTCTGAAAACCCGAGAATTGTGCGTAATCGTGGAGCACGCCGTGCCGCCAATTCAGCACGAGTACGCTGCTGCTGGGTTAACAAATTTTGCCCTTTTATCTGAATAACCTCTTTCCAGCATTCTGAAATCTTAATTTCGTCCGGGATTTCCTTTTCCATCTGCTTCAAAAGTGCATCCACCACCTTAACCAGTTTTTTCGCGTACAGAACACGATCTTTATGCTGATACACATAATCTTTTGGAAAATTATCCGCCATGGAAGCGAGTACATGTTCTCCCGAAAGTGCCTGATGCTGTTTACTTAACTGGACCATCTGCGCCAGACGGTCCAGTAACACCACACGTTCCCTGGCCTCCATGGCCCGCTGACGCACCTCAGGAGAAATCTGAAAATAACTCAAAAAAGCATCATTACACACGCGAGCGACGACCCGATCTGCTTTCTCACTTATCTCCGTGGGCAGATTCTGAAACTCTTCCCAGGCTTTTTCCTTCCATGCCTGTTCATATGCATAATCCACCTGTGCCCGGAAATTCGCGGGTATATCCACGATATGATGCCGATTTAACATCTCCACCGCTTCACGCCAGCGCCCCTCCCGTAAAAATGGTACCACATACCGAATCGGACTGACCACTTCCCTTAATTGTGGCACGTCCTGCATGTTCCCCTGCGCCGCTCTGAGTAAAATCCCTGTAAATTCCGCCACTTCCTTATCTGGAGATGTGCCTAAATCACGAATTAAGGCACTTTTATTCGGCTCCATAATATCTTCCCGACGAAACAGCAGCTTATCATACTGGGTCTTCTCAACATATTTTCCCCATAACGATAAATCCGCACTCACCGCTCGTAAGGCAATTAAAATCATTAACGCCGAAAATCGGTCAATTTCCAAAGAAAGAGGAGTCTGACCATCACGTTTCGGATGCTGGTATGGCTCCACTCCGATTTCCAGATTCCGCCGCCCGACCAGTTCCGGTACACACATGCAGTCATAATCCACTAATTTCATCTGACCATCTGGCGTAACCATGATATTCGACTGCTGATAATCACCATGAGAAATACGCGCGTCTTCCAGTTCTTTTACCACATTCACCCAGCATTCCGCCGCGGCACGAATCGCTGCCACATTTCGCTCATTTACCCGATTCCGTACCCACTTAAAGAGAGTGTCCCCTTCCACCCAGTCCATCAGCACCAGGGGATACCATTTCCCATCCGCAGCACGAATCGCATTCTCTCGGTACTCAAAATCCACCAGACATTTTAATTTCGCGCTCTGCTTCACATACCGACTAACGATTTCATACCTTTCCCGACGCTCCGGTGACTCCGTGGAAAAGACTCTTATCGCCCGATCCTTCCCTGAAGGAAGTGTCGCTTTATATACCACCGCAAAAGCCCCCGCCCACGGTTTCGGCTGTCCCTGCGGATTCCGTAAAATCGTCGCCTGTTTATACTCCGCATCTCGAAATGCCATCACCGGCGTCTGGAGCATCATACTAAACTGCGAAGAAAGTGGCCACACCATATTTCATCCTTATCCTGATCTTAATTCTTATCCTGAAATTTTACTCTGCTTCCTTTTTATGCCCATACATTATATAATCCGATACACTATAAATTTCCGATTTCCGCCGACCGACAGGCCAGTATTTTTGCTTCTTGGAAAATGCCCACTTTCAGAGCCACACAAAACAAAAATTAAAAGGAAAACCAGTAAATTCCACTCCCCGATTTCTCGTAATCCATGCACGTCTGTACTTCATGACCACATAAACGAAATATTCTCACGTTTCAGATACAAATTTTCCCTTTTCGCTCTTTCGTACTCCCGCATGATGATCCTTTACACACTTCTTCCCTTTCTTATTTTAATGTCGGATAACCACTCATCTCTAATAACCAGGCTAAAGGATCCACCAGCCCAAACGGCGAAATCGTGCGTAAACGAAGATCCCTTTCGCCCGCTCCGTCCAGACCGACAGGGGTCAGAGGGAAAAATTTATGCCGGCCACCAAAAAGATCTTTCACCTGCTGCTCCACATCCCATTCTGGCCAAATTCTCTTGCGCAGCGCATCCGTCAATTCACTTCTGGCGTCAATTACCTTTTTATTCAGAGCCACACCTGTCGGATCAATTTGTCCCAGCGACTCATAAAACTGAATCGCCTCCGCCTCTGGATCCTTAAGAGTCGTTACCAGAGGAAGTAAATCAATTTTCGTCAGACAAATTGCGATCGGTAAATGCAGCGAATCATCCTCTTCCATATCCAATAATTCCTGAATATCTTCACGAAAACGCTTTAACGCCTCCGCCTGTGGCTGCCAGGGATAAATCGGATCCAGAAAGAAAAAGAAACCATCACTTAAAAGTGCTCGTTTTCGCCGCGGATCATCCAGAGGCGTGTCAGTGGTAATTTCTCCTGAATAATCAAAAATATTCGCCAGTAACTCCGTCTTTCCCAAAATATCCTTATCACGATACTTCAGCACCAGCGGCTGCGGGATTCTGTCTCTCTGAGTGGCCGCGGTACCTATTCGTGCATTCATAATTTCGTCCACACGACGTTCCATCTCCTCCGTTACAGACGTGGGAATATTCTGAAACCCCAGGTGCGGATAATACCCATTCTGAATCTCCCAGTAAAGCATCGTCAGCCAGTGCGTTTTTCCGACCTGCGGAATCCCTAAAGTGGGAAATGACAGTTTTTGAAGTGGACGCAGAGACGATTCAAAACGATAACCACATTCCTCATACGGCGACTGACTAATCACGTACTCACAGCGCACGAATGATGATTTCTCCTCCTCTTTAGAAAGTGGCGCCGAAACCGTTTTTGACGGCTCCGGTGTTCCCTCTGCAAAAACGCCAAAAATATCCTGCTCCGACGCGACTTCTTTATAAGGTTCACCCTCCACCTCCTGATTCTGGCTCCACCTTTTCAGAAACCCTTCCTGTAAACAGTGAGGGCACGCCTGATACACATGCTTCCGGCGCCGATTCACTTCCGCCCAGAAATAGGAAATCCCTATAAAAGTAATTACTGCCAGAAAGATTCCCAGCATCATACGTAACATATGTTTATAACGCAAAAAATTGAGTGTTTCTCCAGAAATCGCAGACAGCCGTCCATTCAGCTCCGACAATTTTTGCCGATCATACTCCATCTGCTCTGATACATCCTGCAGTACATTCATATATACATAAACCTGCTTTACAGTATCTCGCCACATGTCCCACTGCTGCAAAACCGTTTTTTCACCAGGATTCGACCGATCTTTACGTAACATCTCTCCGGGAATATTCTTTTTGGCAAAAGTGTGCCAAGATTCATTCTGATGTTTCTGGTTTTCTTTAGCTTCCGTATTTTTCTGAGTTAAATCTTTTGTCAGAGCGGACTCTGCGTCTATTTCATGCTGACACACCAGGCGCGGAGAAGTCGTACTGAATGTAACATCAAGCATCGTGCGATAAATCGTTTCTCCAAAAATAAACGTAATGAATGTTAAGGATAAAAGACAGATAAAGCAGTACAACAAAATTCGGGAAAGTCCCATCTGACGTGCTTTTCCGCCATTCAGCCACCGGCGAATTTCATGCCGGCGTTCATGAAAAGACGCCATCATCAAAACGCCAAAAGCAAGAACCGCAAAAAGCCAGAACCATCTTTTATCCACACTCATCATGGACGCTAACTGCGTTACCACATGACGATTCGATTCGATTTCGAAAAGCAAAAATTGACGTTCCACGAGCGTATCTCTTAATTCCTGCCAGGATTTCCGCTGGTGCTGCACATGCTCTTCTAAACGTTTTTTTGCATAACTTAAATCCTCTAAAGCAGGATTACTTCCGCCAACGATCGTTTTCCCCATCTGACGGCTCAGTATACTAAGCTCCGGTAAATCTTTATCCTCGAGAATCGTCATATTCGCCAGAAAACGCCTTAACGCCCCCCCCTCTTCCGTAAGGCCTTTCAGCACCTGCATTTCCTGAGTATACACCTCCACTTCATGCCGCAAAAACGTATTTTTACAAAATACTTCCACATAAGTCGCAGACAGTTTCCTCGCTTCCTCACTTAATGATTCCGGTAACTCCAGCGTTTCCACGCCCTTCATATGAATATCCGTCACCACCGCCTTTTCCACAAAAGCCTCGGACACTTCCGCATCCCCTTCATGAAGCACTTCCCCTTCTTCTTTATCCATATCCTCAGAAGTATCTGGCCTGCTCTGTTCCTCCACGTCCTTTCCCACATTTTGTGCCACACAGACATTCGAAATGGTTCCGAACATAAAAAAAACCAGGATGAATCCCCATAAAAATATAATTGAAAAACGTTTCTTTTCGTTCACGGTTCCCGCTTTCTGATTAAAAGATTCTCGTTTCACGTTTTCCTTCACCTGATACCTTCCAAAGATAAACATTACCAGAAAAAAAGTATATTTCTACTGATTTTACTTTTAAATTTCCATTTTATGGGGCCACAAAAACATATATTTTTAGCAAAATAAAATGCCGGTCTGTCGGCAGACAGGGGAAGCAGAAATTTATCGTGCACCAGATATACTCTGATTCTCCTTTAAATTTCCGTTCCGGACGGCTCTTCATGCAGGCATTTTCAGCGAAGCAAAAATACTGGAGAAGCGGAAATTTATCGTGCATCGGACATAAAAGCTGAAAAAAATCTCGCATCATAAAATCACATGCGCTCCACGTGCAGGACGTGAAACGAATAAACTGGCAGTAACCCCTGTTTTTTTCTTGTAATCCTGAAGGATTTTATCCATAATCGCATCCACTTTATCTGTTTCCACCAGAGCCACCGCACATCCACCGAAACCTCCGCCTGTCATCCGGCAGCCATACACCCCGCCCTCTTTTCCGATTTCCCGCGCGATTTCCACGAGAATGTCAATTTCCGCACAGCTGACTTCATAATCATCTCGCAAAGAATCATGACTGGCATACATTAACTCACCTAAACGATCATAATCTTTATTTTTTAACGCTTCCGCAGCTTCCAGTGTCCGTACATCTTCACTTATGCCATGACGTGCTCGGCGATATTCCAGCTCAGTGATTTTTTCTTTATTCTGCTGCAGCTGTTCCAGCGTCAGATCCCGTAAAAACTTCACCCCCAGTTTTTCCGCAGCACTAAAGCAGCTGGCCCGACGCTCCGCGTATTCACCACCCACCAGTTCATGCTTCACTTTCGAGTCAATTATCAAAATACTCAGTTCTTGAGAATGAAACGGAACCAGCTGATATTCATAAGACCGGCAGTCCAGCAGCATCAGATGATTCCATTCCGCCAAAGAAGATATAAACTGATCCATAATTCCACACGGCATCCGCGCATAATCATGTTCTGCTTTCTGCCCAATTAATGCTTTTTCCACTTTATCCAGCGGAACATGCGACATTTCTTCCATAAGTGTCGCGGTGGACATTTCCAGAGCTGCACTGCTGGAAAGCCCTCCTCCGATCGGAATATTACAGTGAATAACCGCCACGAATGACTTTACCATCATGGGAACTTCACGCTGAAGACAGCCTGCGATCACTCCCTGAATATAACTCCACCATTTCACCTCTTCCGTGGGCTGAATATCTCCAGAAATCCTTATATCCACCGTTTCACCATTCGCCAGAGAATAAAACCGGGCCATTTCATCTGGCACTCCGTCAGATTCCAGCGCGGGCGCCGCGGCAATTATAATATTTTTCTCGATCGCCATGGGAAATACGAAACCTTCATTATAATCCGTATGCTCCCCAATAATATTCACTCGGCCCGGTGCGGTTACGATCCATTTTGCCACTCTTCCAAATTTTTCCTCAAAAGCTGCCTGAGTTTCCGAAAGTAATATTTCACAGCACGCTGACATGTTTTTTGCCCTTTTTTCTAAAATAAAAATTTCAATTATTCTGATTTTACCTTAAATTTCCGTTTTCCGCAGGCATAAAAGCCGTTTTTTCAGCAGAAATCGAAACGCCAGAAAAGCGAAAATTTATCGTAAACCAGGGAAATAAATCTAAAATCTACAAAAATATCCAGAAAATTCCCTCCATTACTTTACTTTCGGGAATATTATATGTTATAATATAAACATATTATAATATAAAGAATCTGGAGATTCAAGATGGGGAAATCATTTTTCCCTTTTTCTTCATTTTTTTAACGGTAATATAAATGGAAATGATTTTATGTCCTGCAAAAAAATTTTCAGAATTTAGTATTTTGTGTGATTTTCAGCTTTAACCTTCCTGTTTTTCTCTAAAATCTCATTTTCTGCGGCATTTTTTGCAGGTATACTCTCCACCTGACACACAATAAACATATTTCAAAACACAAAAAAATACTTTTTTGCAGACATGTCATATAATCCAGTTAAAAGTACATTTTTTAATTAAAATATGTACATCCATATTCTTATTTTTTTGATAAATTTAATACCATGATGGAACGTAAAACACAGATATTCCGAAACACACAAGAAACACAGATTACCCTTTCTCTGAACCTGGACGGTACAGGCCACTCTGAAATTTCCACAGGAGTGGGGTTTATGGATCACATGCTGACATTACTGTCAAAACATGCCGCGATGAATTTAGAAATCACGGCGAAAGGTGATACATGGATCGATTTTCATCACATTACAGAAGATCTTGGTATCACGCTGGGACAGGCACTTTTAAAAGGTCTGGGGGATAAACGGGGAATTCGGCGTTATGGTCACTTTTTACTGCCCATGGACGAAACGCTGGCAGAAGTCGCTCTGGATCTGGGAGGAAGACCATATTTTGTGTACCATGCGGATTTTCCCACGCCGAAAGTCGGAGATTTTGATACGGAACTGGTACGTGACTTTTTTCATGGTCTGTCCACCTCTGCTTTATGTAATCTTCATATTCACGTCCGTTACGGTGATAACAGCCATCATATCGCCGAGGCCATTTTTAAATGTTTTGCTCGTGCGCTGAGAATGGCAGTAGACGCGGATGACCGCATTCATGATATTCCCAGCACAAAAGGAATTTTATAATATTTATATGGGTTCTCCTTTAAATTTCCGTTTCACGCGGTTCTGAAAACAGGTATTTTCAGTGAAGCAAAAAATGCCTGGGAAGCGGAATTTTATAGTGTTTCGGGTGTTAAAAATCAAAGAAAGGTGAACCGTATCTGGATTCACCTTTCTTTATATAATCTTTACTCACTTTTTATATTTTCTGACTTTACATCAGATACACCATATACTGGTTCTCCTTTAAATTTCCGTTTCGCGCGGTTCTGAAAACAGGCATTTTCAGCGAGACAAAAAAGCTGGCCTGCCGGTCAGCAGACAGTGGAAGCTAAAAATTATAGTGTGTCTCGTGAATAAAATTATCGGACCGTGCAATTAAATTTCACTGCCCCCCACTGACCTGGCGGTAATGGTTCTGTAATTTCCCAGCGTAAAAGTACGGATCCCTTTTCGTTCGGTTCATATCTAAAATCCACATCCATACTACTTACCGAAGAACTGGGATCCAGCTCCAGTCGGGGACTCAAATTATCCACGATAATGATATTTGAGATGGGCACATTTCCTGTGTTTTCAAAACGTATCATAAAAGTAACATTTTCACCTGATTTCGCGGAGTCAGACGAAGCGACTTTATAAATTTTCACTTGAGGTTTTTCCGCCTTCTCCACCACGACATAAAGAGAGGGCGTATTTTGAGCTGCGATATTCGCCGCCGCACGCTGGTGGTCAACAAAAACGGACATCTGTTCCGTTCCTCCCCACGTATTCGCACGGAGAATCATCTCTGAATTCCAGGGAAGCTGCGCACCTTTATACTGATTTAAGACAGTCGCCTGTGCATTTTCCTGAGGAATCACCATATCCTGCTGAAATCCTTTCACCACCTGTCCAGAGGAAATCTCACCTCCAGAGCTTTTGCCGTGAAACAGCGCCATCTGGTCACGTCCTGTACTTAAAATGGCCTGTGTATTCTGTGTACTGCGTTCTGCACCGACCGTCCGCTGCTGAGTATTTAGCTGAACCGGGGAATCTAAATTTCCCAGTTTTAAAACCTGAGCATTCGTCGTGGGATCTGTTACCTGTCTGACGGCACGAAAACGTGGTGCATAAATATAAACCGGCTCCGTGGACTGCAGCGCAGAATGACCACTAGGAGTACTAAAATGAATGATCGTACCTTCCGTATCTTGAATTTCTGACTGCCAGCGATCATTCGGCACCACGCGTGTTCCTTCTCTTCTTCCTTTTAATTCTTGAATATGAGCACGTTTTGTCGTGTCTATAATATATTCATCATGAGGAAAAACATCACGATCATGGTATCTTGGATCAGGAATATTCGTAAATGCCTCTCGTCTGGCTTTTACCGATTTTTCTTCTGTTTCCTGTGCCAGATCAGCCAGTGCATCTGCGTCCACACCGGCCTCCATATTTTCTGGCTGTTCAGGTATCACTTCCTGCATCACAGTCTGCTGTATCTGTGTATCATAAATCACTTCTTCACCTCTGGCATTTACACGATTCAGAGGATGTGAAAGTTCATATGTTATCACATTCATATGATTTTTATCTTTCTTCCATGAAATATCCGGGCATGGTAATAAAGTTATATTTTTTGATTCAGAAGCCTCTGTAATATTCTGAATTTTTGTCTCTCTTTTTTGCTCTTTTACAGGTAAAAATTTTACGGAACTAGAATTTCTTTCCAGGGAACGAATCTTTCCTCTCTGAAAAGACATATTCTTTTCTTCTGATATTTTTTGCAGGGAATCTTTACGTAAAATGGAATTCGTGGAAGAAAGAGGAGGTAATTCTCCCTCTAAATTTAAATCATCAGGTAAATCGACAGGAGTTATATCTTGTGGCAGTTCAGGCAGAGGCATCTGCGCAGGAACAGCAGGTTCCGACATATTCGGCTCATTTTTATCGACAGATTCTATTATTCTTGGTACAGGATATGTTACATTCTCTGAGCCAGACGTATATGTCGCTGGCAGAGAACCTTCCATATTTCTTTCTTCCTGCGTCGTGGCATCACGTATTTCCGGCATAATTTTCGCGGGATTATGTTCTTCCAAAATTTTAATGGGTTCCGTTATTTCAGGTAATAACGGCATTTCGTCTTCTTTCAGAATACGTGTCGGCGGTACTTCTAGAGATTTCTCCTCCATATTTTCCGATACATTTTCCGGCATTTCCTTCACCTTTTCTGTGTATCCCTTCTCTGGTATACGCTCTTCAGATTTTGGAAAAATTTCTTTTTTGCCCTTCCCTTCTCTCTGCCTCTGATTCTGTGGAATATTTTGTGCATTCACTTCTTGAAATGAATTCTGTTTTTCCTGAAACTCACCTCTACGAATTTCCTCGGCCATCACATTATCGATAACAGATGGTTCTGGAAAAGTTTCTTGTTTTTTATTCTCTGATTCTGGAGTTTCCTCTTTCGGCGATACATTCTTTAATAATTCTGCCTGGCGACTAAATTCTTCTGCTTTTTTTTCCAAAATACCACATCCATTAACTCGACCATCCGCCGTTCTACATATACGCAGTTTTTTTCCTGCTGCCATATTTCCACAGCTTTCGCACACATCACCACGAATAACTTTCATGGTTCCATCTTCACATAATCCAGCACATTCTCTGCACCATGACGTGTTATATTTTGGGGAATTTACAGAAATACTTTTTTGTCTGTAACACCCGGCACTTTCTTTTTGACATAAATTTTGTTCACAGCAGACATTTCCTGCAGAAACGGGAACACATACTCCGCATTCCGAAGAACGGGCAGAAACACCCCTATGATACATCCTCCCACATTCTGGTGACATCTGACAAGAATTACAGGCCGTCTGACATCCTGTCATCAGCACGACGATTCCTGCAGAGGCGATTATACAGAAAAATAGGATGAACTTTTTTTCTAAAAATTCACTTTTTCCATGTGACCGTGAAAACACTTCTTTTTTCGAATTCCGCATAACACTTCTAATATTCTGAAACATGCCGATTCCTCATTCATCTTCTTCCGAAGGATTTTTTCTGGAATTTATACCGGATACACCTTAAATTTCCACTTCTGTGTAAAATCTTTTTCTGCGCAGAATTTTTGGTTTCACCACGGCAGAAAGAGAATTTATCGTACATCAGATATAAAATTTCTGTCTTTCATAATTTATATCGGTAATAATTAAATTACTCTTAATAGTTACATGTGATATATTTAATACTTTTTATATAATCATTAAATTTTGTTCCATCCATATAAAAAATTGCAGTAATCGTGAGAATCCCCCCCGTACACACGATACACCATAAATTTTTGTTTTCCCGACGTTTTTGTCTCGCCAAAAATATCGGTTTCCGGAACCACTCAAAATGGTATTTATACTGGTTCCTCTTTAAATTTCAGTTGTGTGCGGTTCTTAAAGCAGGCATTTTCAGCGGAGCTAAATGCCGGTGAAGCAGAATTTTATAGTGTATCGGGTATAAAATAGAACCAGTATATATTTTTCAGAGAGATACAAATAATATTTTGACTATAAATCAAAATAAAATTTTATTCCCGAGGATCCAACAAATTTTCTCTTCTCAGGTATTTTGTCCCCTGCCAGCAAAAACTGAGATGAAATACAGCTTCCGTAATCAGATAAAGCGGAGATTTAAAGTATACTGGTTCCATTTTAAATTTCCGTTTTGTGCGGCTCTTAAAGCAGGTATTTTCGGTGAAGCTAAATGCCGGTGATGTGGAATTTTATAGTGTATCGGACATAAAAATGGTTATTTTTCTTCTGGAATTACCTGGATTTCCAGAATCATATAAAAGGAATATCCACGAGGTACTATAAAATTTCGCTTTTCCTGTGTTTTTGCTTACTGAAAATGTCTGATTTCAGAACTGCAAAAAACGGAAATTTTAAGTGGAACCAGAGTATACACTGCCTGAAAGATTTACCTCAGAATACACATGAAACAGAGAGTTTCTTAAATTAAGAGAAACAGAAAGAAGGAAGTTCCTAAATACTTATATACCCGATACTCTATAAAATTCCGCTTCCTCGGCATTTTTGCTTCACAGAAAATACTTGCTTTCAGAACTGCTAAAAACAGTATTTTCAGCGAAGCAAAAACACAGGAAAAGCAGGGATATTTTTTTCGTGCATCAGAGACGAAAAATTTTACTGATTTTTTTCTTGCTCAGGAAATGTGTAATGTAAAAATGGCGGACAGTGATATAAAAATTCCATACCAGGTTCAGTTATCATGTCCGGGCCACGCCCCCCGATACGAAGAATCGCCACAGGACGTCCTAAAATATCCGCCACCGCCAGAGGATCACTGCTGGATGAAATTTCATAATATCCCTGACCACTTTCCTCTGTTTCCGTAATCGGCAGAGCAAAATCCGGATCTTCCACATAAATCACACGGGTTACGAATTTCCCCTCTGACGCCAGCTTAAGATCTTCATGCGTTAACTCGATAAGAATCGGATATTTCGCTTCTTCTCCCAGTGGTGGATGCGTACGATCTATTAATTCCACTGTCGGAAAAACTTCCACTCCGGGTTTAAGATGAATCCCTGTAACACGAAAACGATAAACTTTACCGATATTTAATCCAAAAATTTGAGGGGCTTTCATAAATGGAAGAAATCGTCCTTCCGCGGCCGGCGCGATCTGAATTCCTCCAGCTCCCATCAGCTTCACGGGCTGAAAATACGTTTCATCCACCGGTGTTCCATGAGGTGCCTGTAATGTGCGTATGGCACCGACATAACCGGGCGTCAGATTTCCATTATATATATACTGAACATCCTTTTTTTGTGTATGAATTGTCTGCCCGTGTCCTCCTGTCACCCCAAAAAGAAAAACGGCACTCAGTACACACATGATTTTCCATGTTCCTGCAATTATTATGTTTCTCTGATGCATCTTTTCATCCCTAAATGTAAACATATATCGGCTTCCCCCTAAATCTCGTTTTTACAGCAGATAAGAAAAGTTTTCATAACAGTAAAATGCCAATAATTTAGAGTTTTTTTCCGATGCATTATTTTTTGTTTTCCGACATTTCGCGGTAATGAAATACTTACTTCCATGACCACACAAAACTAAATTTATACTCGATGCACACTATAAATTTCCACTTCCACGGCATTTTTGCTTCACTAAAAATACCTGCTTTCATGACCCGCATAAAATGGATTTTTTAAGTAAAACCAACAAAAAAGAAAATCAGAAATTTTACGAATTTTGCTTCATTTTTACAGAATCCACCCGTCACAATTCATTTATGACGGGTGATTCACATCTCGAAAAGGGAAACAATTTTCGTTTTAATTTTTATCGGTTATTATACGTTCCCATACGGCGCGCTTTTTCACCCGTGGGAAGTTCCACGGGGCCAGGATAACCATGCGCGGTCGGCGTGATGGGGGTTCCATACTGAGGGCCAGTAACACCAGAAATATAATTAGAAGGAGTCGTACCACCGACCATTCCTCCGCCAGCGTTCATGACATTTCCATCCGGGCCAATTACTTCCTGATACTGTCCTTCCATGGCATCAATTTTTTTGTTGCCCAGACGAATAATCGCCAAGATGGATCCTCGCCGATCCGCTTCCTTAATGGGATCCACACCGGGATCCAGTCGTGTACTGACCAGCGTATCTGGTGTTCCCACCGCCAGGGCGATTTCCTGAAATTCAGGATCTGGCAGATAAATAACTTTTGTTACAAAATTTCCGCTAAGCACCTGCATAATGTCTTCTTCCGTAAAGTTTACAGGCACTGTGCTGTGAGCGAGGAAAGCCTGCGTGCGCGGCATACCAGGCGCGATTTCCAGCGTGGGATAAAGCACCGTCGTGGAATGTCCGGGAATCTCCTCCAGCTTCAGACGGAAAATACCGCCCCAAGGAAAATCCTGACGAACAGGTAACATCTGCGCTCCAGAATCAAACATTCCTTGAGCGCTCACATCCCAACTTATTTTAGCGTTTAACGGTCCCACAAATTCTACTTGTGTCGTCTGCGGCCCCTGCTGCGGTGCCAGCTGCGGATTTATCATCCCCGCAGTATTTCCAGCATAATTCCCAGTATGAGCATTCGTCGAAACGACACCCGGCCCCGGGCCATTATATCCCGCAGTTCGTGGACGATTTAAATCATAACCACCTCGGGTGTAAGTCGGTAATTCTTGCTGTCGGCAGCCTACAAAAATGCTTACGACACAAAGACTCAAAATGGTAAAAAAACAGGTTCTCATTATTGTCCCCCTATCAGACTTAAAATGAACTTAGAGCATCCTGCTCAATAAAAAATATTAAATGTTAATATTAGTAAGTTATAAAATAAACGTTTTATTTCCGATACATTATAAATTTAATTTTATTTTCCGGTATTTTATACCTGATTCTCATTTAAATTTCCGTTTTGTGCAGCTCCTAAAGCAGACATTTTCCTCGAAGCAAAAATGCTGGGAAAGTGGAAATTTATCGCGCATCGGGTATAAAACACATAAAATATATGCTTACATCTGACTGCGCATGGCACGAATTAAACATGTACCTATCATTATTTCATCTTTTACAGTTTTATGTTTTATGTAATGAATTCTCTGTAAAATTAATACGGTCTCTTACGGCAAAAATTTTTGTGCCTTCTGGACATACAAAATACTTTAAGTTATAATAAATCTTTCATTATCCGGCTCTATTTTAAATTTCCATTTTACGTGGTTCTGGACGCCTGGCATTTTCAGCAAAAAATGCCAGGAATGGGAAATTTATAGTGCTCGGGTATAAAATTTATTTATCCAAATTATGATATGCGTATTATATTCACTATTTTTCCGCTTTTCAAAATATCTGGCTTCACTAAACCTAAGAAATTTTTAAATCAGCTTCACAAAAATATTTTTCTGTTCAAATTTTTAGGAAATCGGACATGATTCTTCTGTGTATAACAAGAATTTTCATAAAATCCGTTATCTCCTGTATTTTTTTTATTATCGTAAAAAAACCTTCTTACCTTTTACTAATTTCGGTACTTACATCCTTTTTCTTTGGAAAAATCGACAAAATATGAAAATCTATAATAAAATATTTTTCAAAATGTCAAAATGGACAAAATACAGTGTATTTTTTATTCTTTTTTTTACTGTATTATTCGCACCGAATTACATTTTTTGTTTACACCAGAACTTTTTATTTTTTACAAAATTTACACCTCTAGAAAGAACTTTATTTCATTCATCAGAAAATACCGTAAAAAATGCAACTCTCCTTACTCCAGTTTATGCACAGGAATATAATAATTCTGTCCCCTCTCCGGGTACTATTCAAGAAGAAAGTGGTAATTCTGTTTTATCTGACACCGAAAAAACAGAGGTAATTTTCCATCACAGTAAAAGCCAGCTCAGAAAAATGAGAAATATTTACACAAAAATGTTATATACTTCTTATTTTTTTGGAAAAAAATTTATTGGAAATGGAATTTACCAAGAAAAAAAGCATGACATACCATCTGGAATTTATTCCTCAAAAAATCAAAATGAGATGATTAGTTTTCGTTATGAAATTACACATCAGCTGGAAGACAGGGACATTCGCCAAGTATTTTTATTAGATGCAGAGGGGAAAAAGTTTTGGAGAAATCAAAATATTTTTTTGAAGGATCCGCCAAAAGGAAATCACACTTCCCCCACACCGCGATATATTTCTCTTAATCTGGAAAAAATTCATCAGACATATCTCTTTTCTCCTACAGAAAATTCCGATCTTTCTCCTCCCTGGTACGGAATGATGAGTCTAGAAAGAATTTTAGAAAATATTCAAAAAAATTTTCGTTTTTATTCACATACGGCTACAGAAATTTCCAGTCAGCAGACAGTCATCCCTGTTTATCATCTGAAAGGAGAATGGAAAAAAGAAATTCTCCACGACATTTTAACCCTGCGCCATAAAAAATCAGTAACACTAAACAGTTTCAGTGATTTTTTGAAAAATGTTCCAGAAGAAATTCCTTCCACGATTTCTATTTATTTCGGTCAAAAAGATTTTTTTCCGTACCAAATTGAATTTTATCGTCCTGATGCAGAAGGAAATGAGGTCATTCTTTTTCAGTTAAAATTTAATGAAGTAAATTTTAACGTTAAATTTCAGGCGAATGAATTTAAGTTTCAGCTTCCACCTCATGCCCTGGAAGAGGACGAAACCGATTTTTTTCTCCAAAAAAGAGCTGCAAAAATGGAAAATTCACATGATTTCTGATAACTGATTTTATTTTCTAGATTATCGTTTTATATGGTTTCAGATACTCTGACACCTCATAAAACACAAAATGTACAAAAAGTTAAATTTTATATATCATAAAATACATTTTTCAGATTTAGTAAATTTTTTGATTTTTTGGAGAATAAAAAAATATTTTCACTGGTATTTTGTGCACTAATAAAACATCCTAAATGGAAATAGAAACTTTTTTTTCATTTTTATATATACACAATAAACTTTAAATTTATTTTCGTTTTTACTCATTAATATACACAGGAGGTCTTTATGTATTTTTTCAAATTTTTATCTTATTTTTACTTCTATTTTTTATTTTTTATTAAAACAAAATTTTATAATATTATAAAACAAAAATCCAAAAAAACAAAAATTTATCGTGCTTTTAATTTCTTTACCATATTTTGTTCTGTTTTTGCCGTTTTTTGTGTTTCCAGTTCATTAATTGCTCAAAATTCAGATTTTACTGCTTCCCGCCCTAATATTATTTTCATTTTGGCAGACGACTTGGGCGCACATGACCTGGGATATACAGGCAGTCTTTTACATGAAACGCCGAATCTTGATAAACTGGCGGAAAAAGGAGTGGTTTTTACCAGTGGTTACGCGGCCTGCGCGGTCTGCTCACCTACCAGAGCTGCCATTCAGACGGGAAAATCCCCTGCCCGACTGGGAATTACAGACTGGATTCGCGCACGATTTCAGGGAGGTACTCCTCCAGTCATGGAAGATGGGAAATGGCCATACGTACAAGAAATAAAAAATGGTCTTTTTACTCCTAAAAATCCTATTCAGCTGGAATGTGAAGAAAAAACCATCGCGGAATATCTAAAAGAATGCGGATATGCCACGTGTTTTATTGGAAAATGGCATCTCGGCACCAATGATTTTTTTCCAGATAAGCAGGGTTACGATGAAAATTTTGGTGGATGCGATCTGGGACAGCCACCGTCTTATTTTGATCCATATTACCCTGGAAGCACAGAAAAAAAAGCCGGAGATCCGACTAAAAATCCTCAGTACCGTATTCAAAATTTACCGCCGCGACGACAGGGTGAATTTCTTACAGATCGGGAAGCAGACGAAGCAGTAAAATTCATACGTCGAAATCTGGACGCAAAAAAACCCTTTTTTATTCAGCTTTCTCATTATGCTGTCCATTCTCCCACCATGGGAAAATCAGACATTATCAAAAAATATGAAGAAAAAAAACGTCTGATGGCAAAAACCGACGATAAACTTTTAACGCCGTTTCATGGAGATCAGGGAGAGCCGGATGCCGCGACACAAAAATCTCCGCGTCACCGGAATCCCGCATACGCAGCGCTGGTGGAAAGTGTGGATGACGCTCTGGGAACTATTCTTTCAGCAGTAGAGGAGATGGGAATATCTGAGAATACTATTATAATATTTACATCTGATAACGGAGGATTTTGCGGTCAGACAGATAATTTTCCATTACGCAGCGGAAAAGGGACTCCTTATGAAGGAGGGATACGTGTTCCATGGATCATTTATGTCCCCTCCGCAGTGGAACCAAAAATGAATAACGCGCCTAAAATCTGTAATATTCCGATTACTTCAGTCGATATTTTACCCACACTTCTGGATTTCGCAGGTTCACCTCTGACCGCAGAGAAGCAGGACTCTGCAGAACTGGAAGGTATTAGTATCCGTCCACTTATTACTGGTGAAATTCAAAATTTTACTCGAGATACTCTTTTTTGGCATTTCCCACATTATCGTCGGGGCTATAATCCTTACAGCATTATTCGAAATGAAAACTGGAAACTTATTCGTTTTTATACAAATAATGGTGTAAAACTGGAACTTTACGATTTATCTGAAGATCCTCGGGAACTAAAAAATGTCGCGCAGGAAAATGCACAGATCGTACAGCAGCTTACTGAAAAATTGGATGAATGGTTAAAGAAAACTGGCGCAAGAATACCGCGCAGTACGAAAGAAGAATAAATTTTCTTCTTTACGCACGAAAAAGAGCTGATTTTCAGCTCTTTTTTACTTTACTTTCCTCTTTATGTTACTGCAAAATAAAGATTTTTAGTACCCCAAGCATAAAATCTCTTTTTTGCAGATTTTACCATTTTTTTCGCCAGAGTTTCAAAAAATTTTAACGAAAATAGCATAAAGAACAAAAGTTCAAATTTTCAAAAACCGATTTACATTCATATGGGTAACTGCGCTGCTTTAAGTTTTAATTTTGTGTAGTTCTGTCGAGAGGTATTTCCTTTACTGCAAAATGCCTAAAAAGTGAAAAGTTTTAATACATCCGTTATAAACCTTTTCCTAAAGTAAAGATCCACACATATATAATGTACCCATATCCTCAAAAACAGGGGATGAAACAGTATACCATGCGATTCCGTTCCCAGGGGGGAATATGGTCCGGCGAGAGTTTTTATGTCTCCCGGACTTTTTTATTATCTGACTGTCATTTTCATATATACTGGTTCTCCTTTAAATTCCCGTTTTCTGTGGCTCTGAAAACAGGCATTTTCAGTGAAACAAAATACCAGGAAAGTGAAAATTTATGAGTATCCGGATATAATTACTTTATTTCATTCATGAAAAACTGTATTTATGGAACCAGGCATTTAAAGAAACTAAAAAATTCCGATAAAATAAAAATATAATACGTCCGCCAGATAAATCATATATATATTCAAAAACTGATACCTGTATGGAAAAATTTTCTTCACCTCTGATTATCGGTAATTTATCTATTTTTCCACCTCTTTTGCAGGCACCCATGGCAGGTTTCACAAATAACGCTTTTCGAAAAATCCTGCATGAATTTCGTGGTGTGGGACTTTACGCCACAGAAATGATGCATGCACGGGGACTTCTGGAAATAATGGCGCGTGAAAAACCACTACACACTCGGCTTTACGGTATTCCGCCTAAAAAATCTCCCACAGAAATAAACGCGGAAAATCATCCGGAAACACTTTACGGGAAAATTCCCACTCCGCTGGCCGTCCAGCTGTGGGATAATGATCCGGGACGTTTAGCACAGATAACAGAAAAACTCCGGGAACAGTATGAAATTAATGTTTTTGACCTGAATTTTGGCTGCCCGGAACAGGACGTGGTGATGAAATCTCACTGTGGCTCCTGGCTTTTACAGTTCCCCGAAAAAATAGAGCAGATCGTCCGGCATGTCGTGACCGCAGCAGACGGAATTCCAGTTACCGCAAAAATCCGTCTGGGATTTCACAAGGAAGATTTTTCCGCCCCGGAAGTCGCACAGGCAGTGGAAGCAGGCGGCGGAAGTGCCATTACCGTTCATGGAAGAACTGCGGAACAGATGTACTCTGGAAAAGCTGACTGGGAAAAAATCTCGCAGGTAAAATCCTTCTTACGCCGAATCCCATTAATCGGAAACGGAGACATCTCCTCTCCGGAAGACGCACTGCGCGCACTGCGTGATTATCACGTTCAGGGCGTTATGATCGGACGCGCAGCGCTCTCACGTCCGTGGATTTTTCGCCAGACCGCCGCACTTTTATGTGGAGGAAAAGCAGAAACGCCTTCTCTGGAACAACAAAAAAACGTACTTCAGAAACATTTTTCCCTTCTTTTAGAATATTTCTCACCACCAGAAGCAATTATCCAGATGAGAAAATTCGCTCCGCGTTATGGTGCTGGCTTACCTCATGCACGCCATTTCCGAGCAAGAATCGCCACCATGCGCACACCAGAAGAATTTCAAGAAATCGTAAACGTTTTTTTTGATGGCGCTTTCCTTAACGAGAATGCTTCTGCAAAAAACGAATGATCTAATATCTTCGTTTATTCTTTATTTTTGCGTTTTTTACTCTTCTGTTTATACTGGCTTTACTTATATTTCCATTTTATACTGTTCTGAAAGCCAGAGATTTTCTGAGCCACACTAAACGGAAATTTAAACGAGAACCAGTAAATAAATTAAGTGACCACGGAAACAGGATTTCATATCTCGCGAAATCCTGCGTCCGTGGCCACACACTAAATTAAAATTTAAAATAAAACCATACTGTCAGAAATAAAACAGAATTTATCTGAAAACAAAATAAGCATTTCCCGATACACTATAAATTTTTGCTTCGCTGAAAATGCCTGCTTTCAGAACCTCACAAAACGGAAATAGAAAAGGGAGCCGGTATATTCCCAAAATAACGGGTCCGACACACTTTTTTATTCGGGTAATTCCACATCATCCTGCTCATTCTCCAGAAGGAGATCCGGAAGCACATTTTCCCCCGCATCCACATCAGATTCCGCCTCTTCCACAGCACCATTTTTTACTGCATCCTGAATATCTGTATCCGCGGCCTCACCCGAGTCAGTTTCCAGAGCACCGAATAAATCCTGTTCTTTTGAAACATCATCACTGAGATTCTCACCCGAAAGTTCTTCTCCTTCCACCTCCTGCGGTGCTTCAGCATCCGCCGTCTCTTTCTGATCTTCCTCCACGGTAAGATAAAACCCCTCCATTAAAATTCCCTTCTCCACTTCTCTTATCGCCGCGCCGGCAGGTGCAAAATATGGTCTCAAAATTTCATAATCGGGTAAGGTTTTTGCATCCAGTAACGTTTCACGCGTACCGACAGAATCTGGATCGGTAAAAATTTTATTAATAAATCTTGCCTGCATCGACTTACTCTGAGGAATGCTTCCTCCTTTAAACATCTCAAAAAGATGATGATACTGCGCCTGAGTATCTTCATAAACCAGAGAAGAACGTTTCTTTCCAATAAAGGTATCCAGCTGTGCAGCGACATCTTTAAATGATTTTTTCTCTGCCAGTCCTGTTTTTTTCGTGACCGTTTTAAAATCAAATTTTTTCATATAATCCTGGTGAGAGGCAAAAATCAGATAATCACCGCAGACCGTAATCGCCATATCAGGGAAAAGAGAGTCCTGGCTCTTTCCTCCCGACATCTGATCCTCTCGATCTTCCGCATAAGACCACACGATTCTCCCATCTTCCAGCTCTTCTGTTTTTATTCCTTCTTCCACTTCTAATAAACGAGTCAGCGCATCTAGAATTTTTTCACTATTTTTTAATGGAATGGCCAGCATTCTGCGCTCAGCATCTGTCGCCGAAGGATCTTCATTTTCCGTAAAGAAAATAACAGAATCACCCAAATATACAAAAATATCTTCTCGTAAATCCACCTGTGGTCCATACGGATCCTGACTTAAACCATATAACACATCATCCCAGACGTGTTCATCTCCTTCCCCATAAAACTGATTAAACACGGGACCAAGATGATCAAAAACTTCGAGGAAATTTACATTAATAATATTAAACTTACTCACACTCTCTGGAACCCATGCTGGCACCTGAAATTTATCATTCGCTGGAAAATTCAGCATTTTCAGTGATTTCGTCGGCTCTTCAGGGATACTTATAAACGTCCGGTGCACACATTCATACCCCTCCGTTTTCAGGGTTATAAATCCTCCCACCGCGTCCACTCCGTCAAAACCCGTGGCCGTCATACTCACCACCGGATTCCGCCCTCTGACACTTTTCGGATCCTTCTGCATATTTATTAAACGCTTAACCGCTGCATAACGTATCGGATCTATATACCAAATAATATCCGGTAACTTCTTATCCCCTTTCTCGATATCCCCAAAACACCGCTCTAAAACGTCTAAATAACCCGGCACCTCCCCAAAATACGGTGGTGGATCATCAGAATCCAGCGCGCCTAATCGCTGTAAAATCCCACGAATAGTTTCTGAATCATCTGACGCAATTAACCTGTCATCTTTCAAAACATATATCACCTTATGCGTCTGAGATTTCACCCCCTTATCTTCTTTCGCTGGAGTCACGACATCCAAAAAATGCACTTCCGCACTGGCGATCGTCTGTTTTGTGTGCTTCCCCCCATTTTTAATCACTCGTTCCGAAATCTTCTTTAAAACCTGCTGCGTCTCCACCGTACGATCATGCACATCTATAATTACCGCGACTGCATATCTTGAAGCCTTCTCCTCTCCCGCCTCTTTACTCGGCGGAATCAAAAGTAACGCGGCCGCGATTTCTCCGGATGCGATTTCAAAAATATCCTCCGGTGCCACTCCAAGACGTTCCTCTAAACGTGAATACTGTGACTGCATCTGCTCCGCCAGACTTTTCCTGGCCGATTCCATCTCTGGAATCTGTAACATTCTCCCCCACTGCGTGGTTTCCCACACCGCCGATAATTCCGGAAAATCTCGAATCAAAAAATACGCACAGACGGTCTCCGGCAACAAAACATCCGCAGACACCTGGCCTTCCTCCGGAACTGCTTCCTCCTGATTCTCACTTTCCAGTTCCTCCATATCCTGCGCATGAATCATATCCTGTGCATGAATCACCCCAAAAAATGGCACCCAAAATACCATTATATAAAATACTGTCAAAATACCGAATGGATTCAAAATAAATTGTCGATTTAAATATTTCTTCATCTTGGTTCCTGTCTTCAAAACCTTTTGGCCTGACGATCCTCAACAAAATCAGAAAAAAGATCGTACTCTCAAAAAATAAACCATTCTGATTTTAACCGATAATTCACTTTTCCGCCAAGGGACCTTCCATTAAAAAAAGGAAAAAGACTCAAAATTATTATCATTACATGTCAAAATGGATACTCCAGAGAAAATATAACACCATTTTATCGTAACCATTTTCACATTTTTTTTATGTTCTCCTAAATTCCTTTTAATATTCTTTTCTCTTTCTCGAACAAAATATACGTTCTGTACTGCTTCTCCTTTAAATTTCCGTTTCATACAGCTCTGAAATCAGGTATTTTCAGCGAAACAAAATACCAGAGAAGCAAAATTTTATAATGCATCGGGTCTAAATACATTTTTATAAATTTATCTGTACTATTTCTGAAATATACTCTGGCTCCATTTTAAATTTCCGTTTTTGCGCTTCTGAAAGCAGGCATTTCAGCGAAACAAAAATGCAGAAGATACGAAAATTCGCAGTACATCGCATACAAAATTCCAAAAAACACGATAAATTTCCTTTTCCCTGGTATTTTACTTCACTGAAAATGCCTGTTTTCAGAACCACGCAGGACAGAAAACCAGATAAAAAAACTCAAAAATGAACCTTTTTTTAATAATTTTTTAAATTTTTACCGCACATACCTCTGGACATAAAATAAAAATAGTTATAATATGATAATAATTAATTAACAGACATATTTACTTTTTATATCCATTATATCACCCCATCTTTTTTATTCACTTACCCCAAAGATTTATGAACTGTAATTTCGAAAATACGGAAGTCGAGCCGTTTCTTAAAATGTCATTTATTATTGACAAATTACGCCAGATGATACACACGTCATCATTATCGCAGGCACAAGTCGCTTTAATGGACTCTTTATCAAAACGCCAAGAGAAATCTTTGTTTGTTGTTTCACGACTGACCGTCACAAAACCAGAAGGAATTACGCTTACGGAGCTGGCCGAAAGGCTACATATGACGGTACCCGCCACCTCTGTTTTAGTGGAGAGTATGGTTCGAAAACAGCTTTTACTGCGGGTCACCAGCTCGAAAGACCGTCGCGCGGTATGCATTAAAATTTCTCCTCTGGGCGAAGAAATCCACCATAACTGCTGCACAAAAATCGAGCATATCACAAATTCTCTCGTCCAAGATCTGGATTCGGCACAAAAACAAGCATTCCGAGACGTCATCCGCCATTTATACAATAAACTTTTTGAAGAAGAAAATCTTTCTCGAACGCTATTTAAGTAATTTTACGGTTTAAGTAACTTTTTTGTGTCTAAATTATTATGAATTTATACTTTTAAGGCATTTCACTCCGATGGACTTTTATTCTCGACACACTATGAATTTCTGCTTCACCCGGGCATTTTTGCTTCATAAAACCCCCTGTTTCAGAAACGCATGAAATGAAAAGTCAGAATATTTTTGTGTTTTCCCTGTATTTTATGATTCAAAAAACACAGAGACTTTTAGGTCTGTACAAAATTAAAATTTAAAGTAAAATCAGTATTCCGGCATTCACGCACTCATTTTTTGGAGTGCTGTATGATTCCTTGCCACTCCGAATAATTGCCACGGCAATTAGCGCAAAGAATCATCTCACTCCATTCATTTAGCATTACATATTTTGGTATCATAACCAATTTTTAACAACTAAGGAGATTTACAAAATGTCACTCAGGCTTTTAAGTGCCATCAGTTCATGCATTATCATTTTCTGTACTTTTACTGGCTGCGAACAGACGCTAAACCTTCTGGAGTCCGATAAATCACAGATGGAATCTGATAAATCACAGCAGGCCGCAGCTTCACAGGAGATCCCCACTCCCGTACTGGTGGAGAAGGTCATCATGCGGAAGCCCGTCACAGAAAAAAAATATGTGGGTGTAATCGAAGCTCAAAACACCGTTACTTCTTTAGCGCGTGTTTCTGGGGATCTGATGAAAGTCGCATTTAAGGAAGGGGATCTCGTGAAAGAGAATGATCTTCTTTTTGAAATCGAGGATATTCGTTATAAAGCCGCGGTGGAATCCGCACAGGGACAAATTGAACAGATTAAAGCGCGTATCAGATATTATGAAGCATCTTATGAACGAAATAAGGAGCTTTATGAAAGCAGTCTGACCGCCGTCTCGGAAGATGAAGTACAAAATACGGAAAGTTCACTGGCCAGTGCTCGGGCAGAACTGCGTATGGCGGAAGCCTCACTGGTGCTGGCGCAAGATGACCTGAAAAACACGAAAATTTATTCCAAAATTAATGGCCGTGTCGGGCGACTGCCTTACTCCGAGGGAAATTACATCACCCCCTCCAGCGGTGCGTTAATCACCGTCGTGCAGCTGGACCCCATCTACGTTCGTTTTTCCATCAGTGAAAATGATTTTCTTTCTATTTTTAACGGAAGTATCGAAAAGATGCAGGAAACTGCAAAAATCCAGTTACTTTTGGCAGACGGTACTTTTTACACGAATGGCGGAAATACCCCGGTGCTGGGAGAGGTAAAATTTCCCAGTAACCAAATTAAAACGAGTGTCGACTCGATCGAATTTTGGGCGTCTTTCCCGAACCCTGACGGAAAACTTACTCCTGGAGGAATCGCACAGATTCACCTTTCCATCACGGATCAAAATTCTTACCCCATGGTAAAATCTCCCGCGATTATTTTTTCGGCGGCCGGTCCTAAAGTTATTGTCGTCGACGAAAATAATACTCCCTCCGAACGTCTCGTAAAATTAGGCACCACGGACGGCGTATACCGCGCTGTAACTTCCGGTCTGAAGGAAGGTGAAACCGTAGTAATTGACGGCACCCATAAAATCCACTTCATTCCCATTTTTGATAAGGAAGGCCGGCCAACTGGTGAAGTAATGGCCACGAAGATTCTGCCCGTCACGGAACAGCAGCGCGACCAAAAAGTAAAGGAGGCCCGTGAGGCACTCCAGGCTTTCCGGAATAAAGAAGCACAGGAAGCGAAGAATTCCCCTGAAGGCCAAGATGCGTCAGCGAAGGAGGTTAAGTAATGTTTTCACAGTTTTTTATTGATCGCCCAAAATTTGCTTTCGTCATAAGTATCGTCATGGTACTGACGGGAATTTTGAGTGTCGCCTCCCTCCCGGTGGCTGAATACCCGGAAATCGCTCCGCCCCAAATTATGGTTTTCGCGACTTACCCTGGTGCCACGGCTCAGGATATCGTCGATTCTGTCGCCGCGCCGATCGAATCGGAAGTGAACGGACTGGAAAACCTTCTGTATTACACTTCAGAATCCGATAATTCCGGCGCGTATACCCTCAACGTATTTTTTAAGTACGGCACGAATGCGGATATCGCCCAGGTAAACGTGCAAAACGCCGTGAAACGCGCGGAGTCCATTCTTCCGTCAGAAGTAAAAGCGTATGGTGTAAATATTATTAAGCGTTCCTCGGATATTTTGTCCATGTTCGCTTTCGTGGCCGATCCGGAAGATATGTCTCTGCTGGATCTCGGAAATTACGTAAAGATGAATGTCAAAGATCCTGTCGCGCGTGTAGACGGGGTAAATGACGCTGTGGTTTTCGCGAATCAAGAATACAGTATGCGTGCCTGGCTGGATACACAAAAAATGTCCGCCATGGGAATTTCCACCGCCGAAGTAACTTCTGCGATTCAGGGACAAAACATTCAGGCCGCGGCGGGTTCTGTCGGTCTGGAGTCCAGTAACGAATACGTTCAATTTAAAATTACGGTGAAAGGGCGTTTAAAGACGCCGGAAGAATTCGAAGAAATTATTGTCCGTGCGGACGGTCAGGGAAACACGGTAAAGCTAAAAGATATAGCCCGAGTGGAATTAGGCTCGGAAGAATATAAAGGTTTCAGTAAATTTGATCAGGAACAGGCTGTGGTTATGGCGATTTTCCGTAACTCCTCGGCGAACGCCCTGGACACGGTAAAAGCGGTAAAGGCAGAACTGGACCGTCTGTCTAAAACGTTCCCGCCTGGTATGCGTTATGAAGTCGGTTTTGACCCGACCGAGTTTATCGAAATCTCGATGAAGGAAATCGTCGAAACGTTAGTTATCGCCATTATTTTAGTCGTCGTCGTCACATATCTGTTTTTACAGGACTGGCGCGCGACGATTATTCCGATTGTCGCGATTCCCGTTTCGCTGCTGGGAACCTTCCCCTTCCTGTGGATGTTTGGCTTTTCGATTAACACCCTAAGCATGTTCGGTCTGATTTTAGTAATCGGATCCCTGGTCGACGACGCAATTATCGTCGTGGAAAACGTCATGAGTCATATCGAAAAAGGAGAAGATCCGCATACGGCCACGGTAAACGGTGTCTCGCAGATTACCGGGCCGGTTATCGCCATGACCATGGTGACGGTGGCAATTTACCTGCCCATCTGTTTTTACGGCGGAATGGTCGGCCAGATTTATTTACAGTTCGCCGCGACGATGAGTATTTCGATCGTTCTGTCCGCGGTAAACGCGCTGACGCTCAGCCCGGCCCTGTGCGGTATGATTTTAAGAAAACATAAGCCTGCCCGATTTTCCTTTTTTAAGCCGTTTAATATGGCTCTGGATGCATCCAAAAACGGTCTTGCCGCGATCAGTCGTTTATTGGTACGCAGGCTGGCTCTGACGATCATCATTTTCGCGGGTGTCGTTTATGGAAACGTGCGCCTGTTTAATGAAATTCCCACGTCTTTCCTTCCCGAAGAAGATAAAGGCGCGATGTTCTGTCACGTGGAACTGCCGCCGGGATCTTCTTTAGACCGAACGGTCAAGGTAATTTCGACTTTATCGGAACGCATTCAGGTTTTGGACGGCGTAAGTAAAGTGATGTCCATTAATGGATACAGTATTATTGGTGGTGAAGGTGAAAATATGGGCGCGTGTATCGTAGACCTGGATCACTGGGATCTGCGAAAAACGCCGGAACTTCAGCTGAAACACATTTTTGGTGTGGTAAGCCAAATCGCGGCGGAAATTCCAGAGGCACGTATTCAGTGTATTATTCCTCCCCCGATCATGGGTTTAGGAAACTCCGGCGGTGCAGAATTCTCCTTCTGCGCCAGGGGTGACGTAACGCCACAAGAGCTGGATATGCAGAAAAATCGTTTTATGATGGAACTGAATTCCGGTAAGTATCCCACGCAGTATGCTTACTCCACGTATAACGCGACTTCTCCTCAGTTAGAGCTGGATATAGACCGAAGTAAAGCAGAAACCTTAAACGTACCGATTAATTATATTTTCACCACGTTACAGGGAAAATTGGCGTCTTATTACGTGAATGACTTTAATATTTCCGGTTATAATTTTAAGGTAAAAATCCAGGCGGAAGCCGACGAGCGAAGCCTGATCGAAGATATTTCGAATCTTTATATTCCGAATACGAATGGTGAAATGGTTCCCTTTTCTGCTCTGGGTGAAATAAAATATATCGTCGGGCCACAAAAGATTTTCCGATTTAACCAGATGCTGTCCGCGAACTTCATGGCTGGCGCGCTGCCCGGCACGAGTTCTGGAGAGTTTATGAACATTATCGAAAATATCGAAACACCGTCGAATTATCAGGTGCAGTGGACGGGAATGAACCTTCAGGAAAAAGGAAATGAAGGACAAATTATATTCCTGCTGACGCTGTCCATGACGTTCGCGTACCTGTTCCTCGTGGCGCAGTACGAAAGCTGGATGACGCCGATTCCTGTTATGCTTTCCGTTTTAGTGGCCACGCTCGGCGCATTAATCGGTATAAAATACTGTGGTTTAAACTTAAGTATTTATGCACAATTAGGGCTTTTGATGCTTATCGGTCTGGCCAGTAAAAACGCGATTTTGGTCGTGGAATTCGCATCCGTGCAGCGTGAGGAAGGCATGAAAATCAGAGAAGCGGCAGTAAATGCGTTTCGGCTGCGTTATCGCGCGGTATTAATGACTGCCTGGTCGTTTATTCTCGGCGTATTACCTTTAGCCATCGCCACCGGCGCAGGCGCAGGAAGCCGACAGGCGATCGGAATCACCACCTGCTGGGGAATGCTGCTGGCCACCTGCTGTGGTATTATACTGATTCCAGGTCTGTTCACAATAACTGAACTTATTCGTGAATTGTTCCAGCCTAAACTGCGTAAAAAATATAAGGCAAAAGAACAGCAGCGACGATTGGCCATCGCGCATGATACCGCGATTTCCGAGGAATTCTTCGCCACGGATGTCATTCCGGCGCAGAATGACAGCTCTGTGATTATTCGCACAGATGTTTTACGTCCTGATCCTCCCTTAAAAGATGAAAAGTGAGATATTATATACTGGTTCCACTTTAAAATTCCGTTTTGTGCGGCTCTGAAAACAGGCATTTTCAGTGAAGTTAAATGCCAAAGAAGCGGAATTTTATAGTGTATCGGATATATAATGTGAGAATATTATATTGAGAGCATAAATAATTAAAGGTAAAGGTGAATTAACACTTTTTGTGAATTTTAGAACCCTCCTTTCTTATTTTGCTCTCATGTCTGAGGCACCTGTAAATTTCGTTTCACGGCATTTTTTGAGAAAGGAGATCTTTCGGAGGCACCGAGAACGGAACATGCAGGTAAAATCCAGTGAAAATTTTCATTTTCGGAACGTTTTCCCTGAAAAAACGATTCACGGAAAATATACAAAATGAGAATTTAAAGATATACTCACCGCAAAATAATGTTTCACGAGATAATTTGCGAATTTCGCACTTAAATGCGATTTAGCTCTCGCCCGGATAAAAGCACCCCTTCCGCTTTATATTCCGTGGCGAGAGTTTTTATTTTAGACGTGCTATAAATTTCCACTTTTCTGACATTTTTCTTTGCGGAAAGCGCACATTTTTCTGTATTAAAAGTACTCAGGTGTTCCATACTAGTTCTATTTTAAATTTCCGTTTTGTACGGCTCTGAAAGCAGGCATTTTCAGCGAAGTAAATGTCGGTGAAGTGGAATTTTATAGTGTATCGGACATAAATCACGCCAAATAAAACTTCATAACGGAACCGCAAAACTTAAATTTAGAATAATACAGCAAAATCTAAAAGTATCTGCCGGAATTAACTGCGTACGAAAATATATTTTCCTGTGCTCGCTCCGTTCATTTCCCCAAAAGATAAAAATATTATCTGACAGCGGAGAAAGATTTTAGGCGAAATATTCACTTTTACCTCTTTTAACCATATTTCCTAAAGCATAAAAATTTTAATTATTTTATATTTTTTTACTGACTGGGAAGAAAAAAGTTTAACAGATTTCTAAAAAATTTCCTTTCCACGGGAAGAAATCTCCCATCACCCCTTGCCGATTTTCGTTTTTCCATTTATTATATAAAGTCTGTATAAGGTAACATTTTGTAGGAGGATCGCATGGACATATTTAATTCATTTATTATCGCACAAGAAAATACCGTCGCGACGAGCCAGCAGCCGGCGCCGACACCAGAGGGAAAGGCGCAGGCACCTGAAAATCCACTCATGCAGCTGATGCTGATGGTTTTTATAATCATGTTTGGGATGTGGTTTCTTTTCATTCGGCCGCAGCAGCGGGAGCAAAAAAAGCGGCAGGCCATGTGGGATTCTTTGCGAAAAACGGATAAAGTTGTCACGATCGGCGGAATTCATGGCGTGATTACGGATATAGATCGCGAAAATGACACGGTGACGGTTCGGGTGGATGAGGATAAAAATGTTAAAATGACTTTTTCCACAGGCGCAATTCAGCAGATATTTCCCAGTGAATCCTGATTTAGATGCCCATGGAAGTGGATCTCATTTTTCGTTTTGAGATGTTCAAGATACCGGTTTTATAACCACACAAAATTTAAATTTTCACCTGATACACTAAATTTATGCTTTTTCTGTCCACCGACAGATTCCTGGCGTTTTACATCCGATACACTATAAAATTTTGTTTTCCTGGCAGACAGGCCAGCATTTTGTATCGCTGAAAATGCGTTCAGAACCGCAAAAATGGAAATTTACAGTAGGATCAGAGTATCATTCTGTCAGCAGTTGACGGAGTTAAAAAATATCCACTGGCGTGGTTACGGGAAAACCTAAATTTAAGGGGAAAATTAGTTTAAAAATAGAACCGGCGGTCACAAGCGAAATATCGCGGAAGGCTGGCGGGAAGGGAAATTCATCGAGTGCCTGGGAGAAATGTTGAGGAAACTGCATTTTTTCGAGTGTCGGGCAACAAAAATTACTTAATATTTTATTTAAGGTGCTTTTATTTATAGTTAAGAAGGAATTATTAAATGTCGAGTTTTCTGCCGAGTTATTTAAGTGTACCACTTATTATTTTTCTAATTGTTGTCGTTCCGTTCGGGGGCGCCAAGTTACTGGTTAATAAATGGCGAATGCCGAATTATTATTGGCGATTCGCATGGACTTTATTCGCGTTATTAACCGGTCTGACAGTACTGGGAGACAGTGCGCTGAAGAATTGGGAGAATGTGAAACTTGGAATCGACCTGCGTGGCGGTACGATTCTGGTGTATCAGATTCAGGAAGGTTCCAGTACGGGAGGAGTCACCCAGGAAGAAGACATCCAGGCGGGTCAGACCGAGTCATTCAGTATGGATGAGTTATGCAGCGCATTAAAGCGGCGAATTGACCCCACGGGTGTGGAAGAAATTTCTGTTCGTCCCATGGGGGATCGGCAGGTGGAAATTACGGTTCCAGAAGTGGATGAAGAGGGCGTGGCCAGTCTGAAGCGGAAGATTCGCAGCGTGGGATCCCTGGAGTTTCGTATTACCGCGAATCGGTCATTTCCGGAACACCGGCGTGTAATCGAAGAGGCCATGAAGTCCACGGAAAATCGGGTACGTGTGGAAGACAGCACGGGCGGAGGAGAAACCCTGGGCTGGTGGATTTCAGTTGCCCGAGGAGAAGGTGATAAAGCGAAGGAACGAGAAAAGGATTTCCTTCGTCCTGAGTATGTAACGCGCCAGGGGAAAGAAAATGGGCAGGATGTTCTGCAGGTGCTGGTGGTGAATGACACATATGACGTTCAGGGAAAATACCTGACGGACGCCCGAGCTGGTCTGGACGGAATTAGTCCGTGTGTGCATTTCTCTTTTAACTCGATTGGCGCCACGCTTTTTGGAAATCTTACGGGGGCGAATCTGCCCACGCCGAATGGACAGCAGAAACAGCTGGGTATTATTTTGGATGGACATATTTATAGTGCTCCGAATATTCAGTCACAAATTTTTGGAAATGGTGTCATCACGGGGCGTTTCACCCAGCAGGAAGTAAATGATTTAGCAGCGGTCCTGAAATCCGGGCGTCTGCCCGCCGTGCTGGGGAGTCTGCCCGCCAGTGAAATGACCACCGGCCCGACGCTTGGCCAAGACACGATCGAGCGTTCCACGGTCGCGATCATCTGCTCTTTTTTGATCGTTATCGCTCTGCTGCTTTTATATTATCGTTTCTCCGGACTCGTGGCATGTATCGCCCTGTTCCTGAATTTTATTCTGATTTTAGCGATTATGATCAGTATAAATGCTGCATTTACGCTGCCCGGTCTGGCAGGTTTCGTCCTTACACTGGGTATGGCAGTGGACGCTAACATTCTTATCTTTGAGCGTATGCGCGAAGAAAATGAGCATGGCGGCAGCCTGAGTTCCATTATTCGAAATGGTTTCGATAAAGCGTTTAGCGCAATCATCGATTCAAATATCACCACATTAATCGTCGCTACGATTCTTTTCTGGATCGGAACAGAACAGATTCGTGGTTTCGCGGTCATGTTATGGATCGGAATCGTGGTAAGTATGTTCACCGCGATTTATGTTAGCCGAGGGATTTTTGATGTCTGTGAAAAATTTGGTATTCTGAAAGAAATTAAAATGCGTAGTATTTTCCCGAAAACGAAAATTCCATTCATGAAATACACTCGAGTGGCACTCGGATTTTCCGCTCTGATGCTTATTTTAAGTATCGGCGCGATCTTCTTACGCGTGGAACGTGTCGGCGGTGCGACGAGTCTTTTTGATATCGACTTTACTGGTGGTGAAAATGTTCAGGTTCTTTTCACGGAAAAAATGGATGAAGGCGCAATTCGTGACGCACTGAGCGAAGATCTTCCGGATCTTGCCGTGACGAATGTTTCTCTGAGAGACGAAGTGGGAACTGACGCAGAATTTATGCGTTTTAGCATTACCACCACCACGCCAGAGGGAATGGATTCGAATAAGCATATCGAAGTAATCGAAGATCTTCTGAAAGAAAAATTCGGTAAAAAACTGAAGACAAATCAGATGGAATTTAAGGTTACTGGCCGTGCCCAGATTCCCGCGACGATAAACTCCGATGAAATTCCAAATCTTGACGACATTATGATTCCGCCGGTTACCGAAACTCCGGTCGCGGAAACTCCTGTTACG
>JAUNBR010000103.1 GCA_030527015.1 Planctomycetia bacterium | reverse complement strand
AGCCTGCTTTTAGAGCCGCACAAAACGAAATTTTAAATTGGAACCAGTATAATTTTACGTTTTCTCTGTCCGCCGATTTTTGCTTCGCTGAAAATGTCTGCTTTTAGAGCCGTGCAAAATGAGAATTTAAAGTAAAGCCAGCATGGCGAAATAAAACACAGAGGTGAATTTTTATGGTGTATATGCTGGAATGTGAACTGGGAAATATGGAGGATGCATTAAGGGGAATGTGGTGTGGTTTTAGGCTCTTCATATCCTAAAATATATATTTCAGGACGTGCATTATGGGCAGTCGGTTTTTTGAAGGCCGTGTGAAGAACACTTCCATTTTTCATCGTGGCCGTCAGTACTCGTTCTCCGTCAAAATCCTGGATGAGATATTTTCTTTCTGAAGGGTAAAATAATTGCTGAAAGCGTAAAGTATCTCGTCCGGAAAGCAGTAACGTACCGTTAATATCAAAAGTTGAGAACGGGATATTCTGTTTTTGGATAATTTTCTTATAAACATTTTCCAGACGTTCTGTGTTTTCGTGAGGCGGATTTTCTTCCACGCGCATGATCAGTTTTAATACCATTCCCATTTCCTCAAGAATGGCCTGATATGAATCGGGAAGTGGTACCATGACGGGATCCGTGGTTTCTTGATCGGTAATAAGTTCCACTTTTTCATGCCACGTAATAAGTGGAGTCGTGCGCAGAGGAGACATAAACCAGGAAGAGGGTGAGAATTCATGTTTTTCCGAGAAAGATTTTTCCCGGAACTCTGCTGTCAGAACCTGTGCTCTGGTCTGCGCGATACGTTTTTTTTCTTCGGATGCCTCCATTTCTTTTTGTGTGTTTTTCCCGGAAATTCCTGGTTTAAAAGATTCGGAGGATAAAAGATAAATGTTATGCAGTAAACGGAAAAAATCTGGCGCGTTTTGACCGTCATTTATGGTTAAATAATAACCGGTCCATAAATGAGCGGCGAGGCGAAATTTTTTCTCTTGTCCGGATATTTCGTGGTACGGTATGCGATTAAGTACGGGGGAGATTTTATTTTTGACGGCAGGAAGTGTGTGCCATGAATCCACTTCCGCTGGAAGTGGATCTCCGACAAAAATAGATTCCAGACCGGACTGAATCCAGGCGGGGAATATTTCTGATTCTCCGCCAGTTAATAAAACACTCTGAAAAACTGCACGGTGTATTTCACGCTGGTGGAGTGCGGCACCGGTGTTTAGCGACATGTTTATGTCAATTTGCCAGCGGTCATTATTTTGTGCCAGTTCACAGAATCGGCCTGTACTGTCATGATGGTTTTCTCTCTGGTGAAAAATATAAACAAAAATAGGTTCGGCGGGAATTTTGGATACTTTTTGCATATTACTCTGAACGTTTCGAACGAAATTTTTTGGAGAAGTTTTAGGTGAATTTTTAAGTGGGGTTCCAGAAAAAGTTTCGGCACGCCAGAGCTGCGCGATTAATTCTGCTTTTAGCCATGTACGTTCCAGTTCTCTGGCGATATGTGAAGCATTTTTAGGGTCTGTAGTGGTGTAAACAGAGAAATGAGGGGTTTCGACATTCCAGCCATTTACTGTCCGCTGGGCAGTAAAATTCCATGTTTTTTGTGCTTCCTGCAGAGCGTTTTCGATATTTTGTTCGGAGATAAGCTGCAGATTTTTGAGAAAAGAAAATTTTTGTGAATTTTTTGAAACAGGAAAAGAGGCGTCTGTTATTTCTGCGCAGGAAAGATGTTTCAGAAGGTGAGTCCCAGCAATTTTTGTCGGATTTCCACTTCCATGAAGATTTTTGTTAAAAGAAAGAGAAACTGAAAAAATTAAAAGGGAAAAAAAGAAATATTTTAGAAAGAAAAAATTAAAAAATGATTTCATGATGTTTCCTTTCATATATTTATTGTATTCTGGCCCCACATTAAATTTAAGTTTTATGTGGTTCTGAAAATCAGCATTTCCTGTGCAGTAAAAAAGCTGCAGAAGCGAAAATTTATTGGGTGTATATCATGTGATATATATGAAATAAAAATTCATAAATAAATTTACACTAATTATTTTATTATATATAACATAAAATTGGGTGCTGGCGCAATTCCAAATAATGTATCTTTCTTAAAAAGTTTTGATCTTTTATGGTTTTTGGAGTTTAAATTTATTTTTGAGTTATTTTCTGGAAGATTTTATGTCTGATATATGATAAATATCCATTTCTCCGGCATTTTTACTGCCAAGAAATGCCTGATTTTCAGAACCACACGAAACGTTAATGAAAGTAGGCTCAGAGTGTATTAATATGTCAGATATAAACATTACATATATGTTCAGAAAGTGAAAATTTTTTATTAAAATACTGTTAAAATTATAATAATCAGAATTTTTTAAAAATTTTCGCTGGTTTACCTAATATATTTTTCTGTTTTTGTCGATAAAATGGACACAGAGTGAACTGTTTTTCATGCATGTACAAAAAGAAAAGATCAAGGAATTTTAAGAGAATATTCATTTTGAGTTTAAGAAAAGAGGCGGTGACGTGAAAAGGAAAATGATTTTGACAGAAAAAACTGTGTTTTTCACGGTTCTTGTGTCTGTGGTCTTCTTTTCTGACAGTATATATGCACAGAAAACACCGCCGAGGATCTCGGATTATTTTACTGAAGTTTTAACCGAGAGAGAAGTGGCTGTTTTTGAAGAGCAGAATGGGCGAGGTGCGGAAAAAGAAGGTAAGTCAGATAATATTTCAGATTATTTTGAAGTGGTTTCTGAGGGAGCGGAAAAAAATTTTAGACCTTCTCGCGGGCAGATTCAAAATGTGCCTGAGAATAAATCGCCCATGATAATTTCTGAAAAAGATGGTATTTATATAAAAAACACTCAAAAAGATGAAATTTTCGGTGGTGGAAAGAAAGTTCATCAAAAATCGGAAGAGGAATTATCTTCAGAATTTGTGCCGGTACGTATTTTTCAAAATTTAGATGGATCCTGTACGCGAGAAATGATAGGGCCGGGAGGAATGTTAGTCCGGGAGTACGTGCAGACAGCGAAAGATATAAAATTTTCGGAGCTCAAAAAAATAGTGTCTCCAGCGGAAAACAGTCTAAATAATGAAAGTGGTTTACATAAAGAGAAAGAACGGCCAAAAGTCATTTTTTATCATCATTCGGAAAATTTTAATGAAGATTTAGTAACAGATTCAGACAGGCCAAAAAAAGTCACTAAAAAAATTGAGGTTTTTGATGTTCCAAAAGAACCGCAGGAACACATGTTACCGTATGTTTCGAAATCTGAAGAAGATTCTGATTTTATGATGGAAAAACGGAATAATCTTATGGATATTTATTCGGAAGAGCCGGAAGATTCGCAGCCATTTTTGGAGCAGAGTGTGCCGGTGGTTAACGATGATCGAAGCGTGCAATTATCGGATACTAAAATATTAGAAATTTTTTCAGAAGAACATGTTCCACAGAAATGCCAGGAAAAAAAGGAAGTTATTTTGTGGGAGGATGAGGATAAAAAATTATTTTCTTTACAGGACCAAGAAAAAGTATCTGAAAAGACCTTATTTTTAGAGAAATTAGATCCTGAGTATAAAGGTGATATTTTGAATGAAAAAATACCAGAAAACTCGGCTTTTATTAAAAAGGTACCACAGAATCAAAAAATAGAGCACCATTTTTCCAGAAATTTTCATAAAGAGGATATTCTGAGAATAATAAAAACAGGAAAAAGAGAAAAAAATGAAAGCACACAAAATTTAGAGGAAGAAAATCGGTCAGTAACTGAAGAGAATGGTTTCAGACATAAAGAGGACGTAAAAAATATTTCCACGAGTATGAGTGTGGTTCTGGTGGTTTCTGAAGAAAATAAAGAAGAAGAACCAGAGGTGACTAGTAGTAAGAAAACATTTAGAATTATAGAAAAAGCCCCAGAATTTATACATCCTTCGAAAGAAACAGAGGTTAAAAAGCTGTATCCGGAAAAAGTATCCGTTTTAAATTTACCAGTTATTCCCATGAAGATTTTACATCCAGAGAAGGATTTAGTTTTAAGGGAATCAAAAATTCAGGATTATTCCGTAAAACCAGACTGGTACCTTCGTCAGGTTTCTTTTGAGTTTCCTGAAATTCTTCCGCCGGAGAATGCTCCGTGTCCAGATGAAATTATAACGAAAAAAGTTTTGTCAGAGGAGAAAACAGAGAATTCCGAAGAAAAGATAAAAAAAGTAAAGTCTGCGGAAAAAAAATCGGGTGTTTTGAAGGAAGCAGAAAAAAAACCGGGCGTACTGCATTTTCCTGAGGAAATGGAAATTCTTACGGGAACTGCACTTAAACAGAAAACGGAAGCGAGTGAAAATTTACAGAAAATACAGAAAGAAGGATCAGATAAAATTCATACAGAGGTTTCTGAAAATAAATCTGATGAAATACAGAAAGAGAATCAGGTAAGTGGTGATTTATCGGAAAGTCTTTCTGTGGCGCAGCATGGGTCAGAACCGAAGATCGAAATAAAGGAGAATGAAATACCGGAACTTTTTTCTGAGAGAAAACCATTTTTTCTTGAGGATTTTTCCCAGGAAAAGCTGTCTGTTAAGGAAAAGCCACCTGTTATGGAAATAAAGACAGAAAAGTTTAGCTTTCCAAAAGGACAGAAAAATCCGGAAATTTCAGATCAGAAGGTAAAAAAAGCAGAGATTTTATCAGAACCTTTTTCAGAGGAAGAATTACATGCACGGCGCATGAAGTTACAGACAGTAATTCAGCGATCTGCGGCAGTGACTCTGGAACATCTTCTGGATGAAATATCCTCTCAAATTATGGAAGATATTCCTCCTGAAATGATGGAAAGTGCTGTAAATCGTGTGACAGAAAAAATTGTGGAAAGGATGGTAAATCAGATCATTCAGAAGTCAGGTACTTTAGTGGAAGAAAAACTGGCCGAGAGAAATATACATCGTGAAATGGAGCGTAATGATCGTTATCAGGGATTACTGACTTCCCATAAAAATTTCAAGAAAGATGAATTTTCGAAAGATGAAGATGAATATATTTTGATCGGCGAAAAGAAAGTACGTCTGTTACGTCCACGAGAGGAAAATGTAAATTTTAATGATCCTTCGGAGAGTACGTGTCATATTTCAGAAGATAACGTTATCTGTGATAAGGCAGATTGGCGCGGAAAAGAGAAGTTTACTGGTGATTTATTTGAGGAATCTGCGGTTAAAAATGAAGTAAATTATGAATTGACGGCTGCAGAAAATATAAAAGTGAAAGAAGAATCAGCAGAAGAATTACCAGGTTTCGTTAAAATGATAGGAAAGAAAAATTATTCCGAAGAAAACATGGAAATGGTAAATAGTACGGGTCAAGAGAATCTGGAAACGGAAGAAGATCCTGCTGGTTATGTTCGTTTAGATGGGAGAAAGAAGTCTGCACATCCTGTGGGGATTCCGAAAAAAGCGGATTATAAAGGACAGGTCGGGTATCCGTATTTAGAAAAAGATCTGGAGCTAAAACCGTTTATATCTCGAGAAGTTTCTGTCATGTTATGTGATGGAGTCATGCTTAATATGACGAATGAAGTGAATAAAATTTTAGTGGGAGATAATAAAATTTGTGATACTGTGGCGATTTCTGGAAAACGGATAAGTATTATCGGGAAAAGTCCGGGAGAGAGCACGGTATGTCTGAAATTTTTAGATAAAACTCTTTCTGATATGTGGATAAAGGTAACGGTTAAGCCGAACACATCTGTCGAAGAAGCCTGTAACCGGTGGGGAACAGAAATGGAAGCGAAATTAAAATATGAGATTCCACGCAGTGAGATTTCTCTTGTGTTACTGAAAAATCGTGTATTTCTGAAAGGGTATGTCCCCACGGATATGGATAAAAAGTATGCGGTTTCGACAGTCCAGAAGGGACTTTTGGAATTTCAGAAAGAGGCTCCGGAAATTGTGAGTGAATATATCGGAAATATGCCCGGGAATACTTTTATTTTTGTTAATATGCTTAATATTATGCCGTGATGTGATATATGGTAAAATGTTATAATGAAATATTTTTACTGAAATGTTATCCCAAAAATATACCTGATTTTATTTTAAATTTTCATTTTGTGTGGTTATGGAAACGGGCATTTTATGTATCATAAAATGCCGGAAAAGCAGAAACTTATGGTATATCGGGTATAAAATTTGGTAAAATGCATATCATGAAAGAAAGAGACATGTTTATATATAAATATAATGTGAATTTTATCCTGACTGCTGGAATTTTATTTCTTATTGTCTGCGTGGGATGTAAAAGCACTGGAGATTCTCCTGGCGGATGGAAAAATCTTTTTGCGCCTGATGATTCGAAACAGGTAAAAGCAGAAGCAGAAGTGATGGAACATATCACATCTGCTGAGAAATATTTACAAAATAAGAAGAATCTGGAAGCTCGTGAAGAATATCTAAAAGTACTGGCCATTTATGAGAAATATCCAGAAATTACAAAAAGAGAACTTCCTTACTGCCGACTGGGTGTAATTGCAGAAGATTTAAGGATGTATGAAACGGCAGAAAAATATTATCGCCAGGCGATCGCCTTAAATCTTAATACGGGAGAGCCATATAATAATTTGGGTTTTTGCCTGCTGACACAAAAAAAATATGAGGAGGCCATTATAAATTTAAAAAAAGCGGTGGATTTAAAACCCTCGGAGAGAAAATATCATAATAATTTAGCTTTAGCTTATGGCGCTGTGAAAAATTATGATAAAGCATATGAGCATTTTAGAATCGCCGGTTCTGAAGCGGATGCATGTTATAATATGTCTTCCATTTTTGCCCTGGAAGGCAGAGAAGCGGAGGCTGTTCAGGCATTAAAACGTGCAGTGATGATAGATCCACAGCATAAAAGTGCTGCCAGAATGCTGGCGACTTATCAGGAATATGAACGAAATCCAGAATATTTTCAGAATGATTATCATATATATCCGCCAGGAGGTATGGTGGATTATAAAGAATCGGCGCAGCGGATGGCGGCGGAGGCTTCTGCCGTTTCGGAACATTACGGTACAGAAGTCCATATAAATAAATAGCATTCTGTATGGATAAAAATAAAAAAGAGGGATTTATTTCTGTAGTTAAATTCTAAAATAAAAAAATATCTTGAAGTTACCCTAAATTTAAGTTTTATGTAATATATTTCAGAATATAAAAAACATTCGAGAAATGAAATTTTCGAATTTTGGATGGCAGAATATTTTGCCAAGGAAATATTCTGTACATGTTTTCTTTGGATTTTTTGTTTTTTGATGCTCTGAAGCAGACATTTTCAGTAAAACAAAAATACCAGGGGAAAATAGAAATTTATAGTGCACCGAGTGGAGGAGAGAACTTCAGTATTTTTTGAATCTTGTGCTTTATATTTAGTGTTCTATAAAATTCTCTTTCCTTAAAATTTTTTAAGGCTGCAAGAAAATGGAGTGGACTCAGATTTATTTATATTTTCACGTTCAGGATTTAAGGTTATCTTTAAATAATTAACGACAGAGAAGCAAAAAATTAAAACTTAATAGAATTCTGTATGTTTTTTATAAAAATATAACAAAAAAAGTGTGTTTATTAGACATTTTAAATATCTTAAGTTAATCTGTGATCATTCGTAAATTTCTGTTATGCGGATAAGGGATCTGATGCTCCCCCTGTTCATCCATGGGCGAGTCGCTATAATCTTAAAGGATCAGAAACTCTAACTAGTTTTTTGTGTAGTATTCTGGGTTTAATAGAAAAGTTTATAAAGTAAAAAAGGTGATTTATCATGGATCTGTCTGCGTATGGAATCGTTTTTCCTGAAATTGTACGAAATCCTTCTCCAGCACAGCTTTATAAAGATGCGTTATTAAATGATCATGCGCATTTTTCGAGTATGGGCGCGCTGGTGACGAATTCTGGTACGAAAACTGGGCGCAGTCCTAAAGATAAACGTATTATTGAGCAAGAATCGACTGTAAATGACATCTGGTGGGGAGATGTGAACATAAAGCAGGACGTGGCGTCATTTCGCCAGAATCGTCAGCGTGCAGTGGATTTTTTTAATCACCAGAAAATCGTGTACGTTATAGATGCGTATGCCGGGTGGGATCCGAAATATCGGCTGAAGATACGGGTCATATGTACTCGGCCGTATCATGCGTTATTTATGGAAAATATGCTCATTATGCCTTCACCAGAAGAATTGGCGGATTTTGGCCAGCCGGATTATGTGATTTATAATGCGGGACAGTTTCCGGCAGATCCTTCGGTGGGAACTCATACGTCACCGACCAGCGTATGTCTGGATTTTGCCTCGGGGGAATTCGTTATTCTCGGAACACAGTATGCGGGTGAGATGAAAAAAGGGGTGTTTACCATTATGAATTATCTCATGCCGAAACGGGGTGTCCTTTCCATGCACTGCTCCGCGAATGAGGGGACGGATGGGGACGTTACGCTTTTTTTTGGTCTCTCGGGCACGGGAAAGACCACGCTTTCGACAGAATCTCACCGTAAGTTGATTGGGGATGATGAGCACTGCTGGACGGATGATGGTATTTTTAATATAGAGGGTGGCTGTTATGCGAAGTGTATAAATCTTTCGAAAGAAAGTGAGCCTGAAATTTATGACGCGATTCGTTTTGGGACGGTTTTGGAAAATGTCGTTTATGATCCACAGACGTATGATGTGGATTATGAGAATGATTCTGTGACGGAGAATACCAGAGCGGCGTATCCACTGAAATTTATCCCGAATACTAAGATTCCGGCTGTAGGAGGGCATCCGAAAAATATTATTTTATTAACCTGTGATGCTTTTGGGGTTTTGCCGCCTGTTAGTCGTCTTACTCCCGCTCAGGCGATGTATCATTATATTAGCGGTTATACGGCGAAAGTTGCTGGAACGGAAATAGGAATAAAAGAACCTCAGCCGAGTTTTTCTGCTTGTTATGGTTCTGTATTTTTGGCGTGGCATCCGACGAAATATGCGGAACTGTTGGCGGAGAAAATGCTGAAGCACGGTTCACATGCCTGGCTGGTGAACACTGGTTGGGCGGGAGGCGGTTATGGGGTGGGAAGCCGTATGTCGATAAAACATACTCGGGCAGTAATAGACGCGATTCATTCTGGTGAATTAGAGAAAGCTCCCACGGTGGTGGATCCAATTTTTGGTTTTCATGTTCCCACGGTGTGTTCAGGCGTGCCCAAAGAAGTTTTATTACCCAGAGAATGCTGGGAAGATAAAGCCGCGTATGATGTCACGGTTCAAAAACTGGCGAAAGCGTTTAAGGAGAATTTTGCTATTTATGCAGATAAGGCTTCACCTGAAATTTTGTCTGGCGGTCCTCGTGTGGAATAATTTTTATCCTCATCGGTATGGATTATCGTCAGGCAAGAATGGATAAACCTGGAAGGAGAGTTTTACGCTCTCCTTTTTTTATGGAAAGATATGGGTATTTTATTGACGGAGGGTGAAACAGTGTATTCGCTTCATAATTATATAAATTTCATTTAAATTTTTTTAGTGGCCACGAAAGTAGGCATCTTTTGTGACATGAAATGCCGGGGACGGCGGAAATTTATAGTGCATCGGATATAAAATGCTGGAGTGAGTTTTGAGAGAGGGGGTGTGAAGAAGATAGGAAGGGAGGTTTTACGCGAAGACGGACGTCGGGGGGCGCGGAGTGTGGGTGTGC
>JAUNBR010000102.1 GCA_030527015.1 Planctomycetia bacterium | reverse complement strand
CGCCCCCCTGAACCCGCCGTGCCCACCTGAACCGGACGCTCCACCTGCACCGACCGCACCGCCGGAAGAGAAAAGTCGCTCGACGCTCTGCTTGTCGGAAGCGGGACAAGAAAAAAAAGAAGATGGAACGTTTTTGCCGCTCCATCTTCTTTCAGGTTTTGCTTTAAGACGTCAGGACTGCTTTCTCGTACGACGATACAGCGCTAAGCAGCCGCCGCCCAGAAGCAGCATGAGCCACGTCGCCGGTTCCGGAACCGAAGATTCGGACGCCGTGAAATGCAGTATGCCCGTATTGCCATCCCAGCTCCATCCGTCCGTTAAGCCGGAAGTCGTAATGCTGTTCCAGTCGCGCAAGACCAGACCCGTGCCGGTAAAAATTGAAAATTCACGGCTCGTCTCTGGCGTGTAGTTCAGAGCGAATTCGAGAGTTGATCCCGTGTCGGCGGTCACAAGACTGCCGTCTGTCGAAAAGTCTATCTGATCCCAGAGCAGTCCGTCAGCGGCCATCTCGATCAGCAGCTTAGCGCCCGTCCCGAGGGTGAAGTCTCCGTCGGAGATCGTCAGCGTTCCAGGCGAGTTTCCTGGCGAAAACGTGCCCGCGCTGATGGTCAGATTTCCAGCGGATAAGGTTCCGAGAATGTCAAGCTGACCCGCGCCCGTTTTCGTGAGCGTTCCACCTGCCACACCGGTGATGTCCTGCATTTTCAGCGTCGCGCCTTCCCCCACGTTCAACGTGGATCCGGTGGTAAACGTGACAGGTCGCGTTGCTAAGTCCACATTCCCCGTAACGTTCAGCGTGCCGCCGGAAAGCGTTAAGCGGCCGGAAGTGTCGCCAAGGTTGGCGTCGGAGGAAATGCTCAGCGTGCCGGCCGAGATGGTCGTTCCGCCGGAGTAAGTGTTCGTGCCGGTGAGCGTGTGCGTGCCTCGGCTTACGGTCAGAGCAAGTTTGCCCCCGTCCGCGCCGTCCGAAATCGCACCACTGAGGGTTAATGCATGCGCGTTCGCGTTTCCGTAGGTACCACCAAGGGTGAGCGCCTGGGTACTGTCCGTCGTTGCCGTTCCCTGTATCGCACCGTTTATTGTGCCAATGCCGCCAATGGTTGCGTCGTTCGCCAAGGTGACATTCCCACTGAGCGTTCTGTTATTCATACGAAGCGCACCATAAGTGGCGGTGCCACTCTCGACATATCCAGTCCCCTGAATGATAAAATTACACGCCGTGTCTTGACCGCACGCATACTGAATTCCGTCCGCGAGTTGAATCGTCGCATTCGCGTTAGTTCGCAACGATTCGGGAATGTTGCCCGCCGCAATTCGCGCAGTTTGGGTCAGAGAAGACGCCCGGTCGATTTGGAGCGTTCCGGAAAAATTGGTGTAATCGCCCGAGAGAGCCGCCGAACCGGGTGTTCTCACGCTAATTTCGGACTGAATGACTCCGCTTCCGCTATAGGTGTATGCCGTGGTGAGATTGGGAAGGGAAAAAGTGCCGTCGGCTCCAATCAAAACCGTGGAATTCGCTGGCAGCGAGCTGGATAACACCAGTGTGCCGCCCTTAATTTCCGTGCCGCCGGCGTAATAATTCGTGCCGGAAATGGTGAGGACGCCGCTGCCGACTTTCGTAATTTTTACGTTATTCGAGTTCGCGTCGCCATTCACGCCGACCGTCCCGTTCAGCTCGCCGGCTCCAATCTGGAACTCAGAAACCGAATCGGCATTCTCCGCACCTCCTTTGCGCAGCACGGCGCCAGAACTAAGATTAAGCGTTCCTAGCTTGGCAACGCCGGTATACTCCATCGCAAGGTTGCCGGCAGTAATTTCCCAAGTGGACTGCGATGCGTCGAAATTCACAGGCGTTTCCGCAGAACCGATATACATGTTACCCAAGGAGTTTGTCACCGTGCCGGTAAAATTCTCCATGGAAGAACCGTCACTGAAATAAACGTCATACGCTGCGTTTTCGCCTTTGAGGATTTCTCCCGAACCCTCGAAATGGCTGTAGATGTTCGTGTTCGGCGAACCAGTGGCACCAGCGCCAATCACGAGAGTGGCGTCGCTGTCCAACGTCAGAGTCCCCGAGCCGAGGCCTACGCCTTTAGCTAGCGTCAGAAATGCGCCCGACCCAAGGGAAATGCTGCTTGCGTTCTGGAGGGCCGTGCCGTCTAACCGAATGCGAGAGTTGGTATCAACGGTGACTGTGCCCGTGAAATAACCAGTCGTCGGAGCATCGCTGGCAATACTGATAAAATTTGTCGTTGAGCCGTTCGCCACAAGGGCTAAAGATCCCGACCCTTTTAGAGTTGATTCCACCGTTAAATTTCGACCATCAGAATTATCCGAAGAGATTTTTCCCGCGCCGTTTACAGTAATCGATCCCCTTAAAAAAGGATTAGGATACGATGTACCGTTATTATAATTTAAAATTGAGCCATTTCCTAACTGGAGATCCGAAATGATAGTCGTAACAGCCTTTAACGCCAAGATTGCCTCGGCATATTCCGTCGTGCTTGTTCCTGAATAGCCAAGCCAAAGGGAATCGCCGGCAAACGTCGTTTCAGCCTTGGTGTCAACCGTTCTCAATACGTATCCATCACCCACAAAATAACTGTTGCCCGACGAAGGATCCGCCCCCGACGACCAACCAGAAAGCCAATCCCCTGAGTCATGTTGATTCACATCCAGGTAATAGCTTGCGGCAAACGTTTTACCCGAAAGACAAAGGGTTATCAGCAGAAACAGGATTCCTATCCCCCCCCCCCTGCGCAGATTAACACTAAAAAAGCCTTTCAGGCGACTGATGTTTTTCATAATATACCTCCAATATTTTATCAAAATTTATTTTAAGGTCGGATTGTCACCGAACAACACAGTTTCTACTATACATTAATATATACTAAGACACCCAAATTCACAAGGAGATTTTCGAAAAATTTTAAGTTTTTTTTAAAAAAACTCCATTTTTTTAAAAAAATGTGAGTGGACGAACGGTGAGAAGTTCTCTTTATGCCTGCATTTTGCATTTCATGCCTGAAAAAACCTCGCCGCGCGGCGTCATCCGTGAGGGATAATAGGCGCATTTTTAAGAAAACCGGCTTTATCCCCCAGATACACTATGAAAATTCCGCTTTACCGGTATTTTGTTTCGCGGAAAATGCTGGTTTTCAGAGCCACACAAAACGGAAATTTAAAGTGGAATCGGGTGTCATCCGCCGCATTAGTGCTTATTTTCCACCGATTTTGCGTCAAATTTCCAAAATATTGATTTGTTTTTGAAAAAATAACCTTCCTGGATCCCTTCCTGACAAAATCAGAGATTATTCAGCGTCTCCTTAAACGAAAATCAGAAGGTCTCTCGAAAAGAAAAACGGAAGGAACAAATATTTTTTACTCTCCCCTTGTAAAAAAAAGATGTTGTGGTATAATGAACTCACATAAATTGATTGGGGATATAGCTCAGTTGGTAGAGCATCGCGTTTGCAACGCGGGGGTCATCGGTTCGAGTCCGTTTATCTCCATTTTAGGACGTAATTCTGAATTGCGTCCTTTCTTTTTTTCTTGAGAATTTAAAGAATCGTGTTACGAATATGTTCGGTACACTATGAATTTCCGCCTTCTCGGCATTTTTGTTTCGCTGAACATGCCTGTATTTAGAACCGCACAAAACGGAAATTTAGAGGAGAACCAGCAGGAAAAAAAGACTTTTCCTCTTCCCGAGAACTCTGTTTCCAAGATTTTTCGTCGGCGGCTGTCCAGTGAGTTTTGTACCCGATGTACAATAAAATTTCATATTTCCGACATTTTGTTCTGCTAAATATATGTGCGTTTAGCAGAACAAAATGGAAATTTCAAGAAAACTCGTGCGATATGTGTATAAGCTTAGGTTAGCGTTCGTATATTGTTCGTAAATATGAAAAAGGAGTTTCTGCTGGTCTTTTAGGTTTTCAGAAAGGGAAATCATTCCATTTTTTGGAATGTATATCGTTCTCCTTTCATGGTAACCAGAAGGCGAGTTCCTTCAGGATATGCATTTTTAAGCAGTTCCACTGCCAGCGGATTTTGGATTCTCTGCTGAATGACACGTTTTAGCGGACGTGCGCCGTAAATCGGGTCATAACCTTCATCCGAGATGGCCTGCACGGTTTCTTCCGTGAAGGAAAGCTCGATTCCCTGCGCCTGTAATCGGTGCGCCAATAATTGCAGCTGGATACGCACGATTTCTCCGATCTGTTCTTTTGACAGAGGATGAAAAACGATAGTTTCGTCGATACGATTATAAAATTCTGGAAGGAAAACACGCTGCAATTCTTCTTTAATTGCCAGGTCCATTTCCTCTTCAGGCGCATTTTGTACGGTTAATTCTTGTATAATTCGGCTTCCGATGTTTGAGGTCATGACGATAATGGTATTTGTGAAGTCCACGGTGTGTCCCTGATTATCGGTTAATCGTCCATCATCTAAAACCTGAAGCAGAATGTTAAATACATCACGGTGTGCCTTTTCCAGCTCGTCTAATAAAATAACGCTGTATGGGCGTCTTCGGACCGCTTCGGTCAGTCGGCCCCCTTCTTCATATCCGACGTATCCTGGAGGAGCACCGATTAAGCGACTGACGGTATGACGTTCCATGAACTCACTCATATCCAGGCGGACGATCGCGTTTTCGTCGTTAAACATAACTTCCGCCAGGGCTTTACACAGTTCCGTTTTTCCCACACCGGTGGGGCCTAAGAAAATGAAAGAGCCGATCGGTCGGTTCTCTGCCTGAATTCCTGCCCTGCTGCGACGCACGGCGTTCGCGACTGCCGAGACGGCGTCATCTTGCCCGACCACACGCTGATGAAGACGTTCTTCCAGTTTAAGAAGTTTCGCTTTTTCCGTTTCCATCATTCTGGCCACGGGAATTCCCGTCCACGCGCTGACGACTTCCGCGATTTCTTCGGGTGTAACTTCCTGGCGCAGCAGCCGGCGTTTTTCTTCCGTTTTTTCCGCGTTACTGAGTGCCGATTTTTCTAACTGTTCTGTCAGCTGAGTGCACCGCAGATCCAGTTCGTAAAGTTTCTGAAAGTCAGATTCACTGGGAATCAGGCCGCGTGACTGTTTTTCACGAATGGAGGCATTTAACATGTCTCGCTGATGCTGCGCGTCATTTAACTGAACGCTCACCTGCTGAATGTCGATTACCCCGGCTTTTTCCATTTCCCACTGTTTACGCAAGATGCTCAGTTCTTCGCGTTTTTCGCGCATTTCCGCTTCAATTTCCGATAATCGAGATTTCGCATGTTCTTCATTTTCGTCGGCCAGCTGGCGTGCGGCCAGCTCCAGCTGAACCAGTTTTCGCTGAACTTCATCGATTGGTCCGGGCACACTTTCCAGCTCCATGGCCAGTCGGCTGGTGGCTTCATCCATCAGATCGATCGCTTTATCTGGCAAGAAACGGTCGGTAATATATCGGTTGGACAGCTGCGCGGCGGCCACGAGAGCAGAATCTTTAATTTTCACTCCTTTATGGTGAGTTTCATATCGTGGTTTTAAACCGCGGAGGATGGAAATCGTGTCTTCGACACTCGGTTCCTGAATCATCACGGGCTGAAAGCGGCGTTCCAGAGCAGGATCTTTTTCGATGTATTTCCGGTATTCGTCCAGAGTGGTGGCTCCGATGCAGCGTAAATCTCCACGTGCTAAAGCAGGTTTCAGAAGATTCGCGGCATCACTTCCCCCTTCTGCACGGCCTGCGCCGACGACGGTATGTAATTCGTCGATAAACATGATCACGCGTCCCTGAGATTCTTCCACTTCCCGGAGTACTGCTTTCAGGCGTTCTTCGAATTCTCCACGAAATTTTGCACCGGCCACCAGTGCGCCCATATCCAGGGCGATGACTGTTTTATTTTTAAGACTTTCTGGTACGTCAGATTCCACGATTCGCAGAGCGAGTCCTTCGGCGATCGCCGTTTTTCCCACACCAGGCTCTCCAATTAACACCGGATTATTTTTGGTGCGTCGCGATAAAACCTGTATGACTCGACGAATTTCTGTATCTCGTCCAATTACAGGATCCAGTTTTCCTTCTCGGGCTTTTGCCACCAGATCGATTCCGTATTTTTCCAGTGCGGCAAATTTTCCTTCAGGATTCGGATCCGTGACGCGCTGTGAGCCACGCAGAGGGGCCAGCGTCTGAAGTATTTTATCGTAAGTGACTCCACAGGTATTTAAAATTTCCTGCGAAGAGGTTTTAGTTTTTGCCAGAGCCAGTAAAAGATGTTCTGTCGAAATGAATTCGTCGTGCATCATTTCCGCTTCCTTCTCCGCAGACTGTAAAATCTGCTGTAATTCGCGGCTGGGCCCGATATTATTGGCCCCGGTAATTTTGGGGAGGTGCTCCAGTGATGCTTCGATAACTTGACGGATTACCTCACGCTGTATTCCCATATGCTCAAAAAGCATTTCGATAATTCCGTCATTTTCACGCAGAAGCGTTTCCAATAAATGAAGAGAAGAGATTTCTGGATTTCCCGTCTGCATGGCCAATTCTTGTGCGGCCACCAGAGCTTCCTGGGATTTTGTAGTTAATTTGTTAGGATGAAACGGCATATTATTTTCCTTTCCTGCTTACGTCTGAACGTAAAAACTGTATTATGCGGTGTATCAGTAAATATGTGTGAGTGGGGTGCGCATCCGGTTTCTTTCATATACTTAAATTATACAGGCGCTGCATGAAATTTCCATTTTATGTGGTTCTGAATCTGGCATTTTCAGTAAAGTAAAAATGTCAGCGAAACGGAAAATCATCGTACGTCGGATGTAAATTTTCATTTTTTCGTGGCCATAAATCTGGCATTTTGACGCAACAAAAAATACTAAAAAGTGTGGAATTTTGTGGAAATTTATGGTGTATCGAGTATAAATATTTAGTGAAATTTTCCTGCAGAGTCCATAAAAAACGTGCCCTGAAAAATCAAGACACGTTTAAGGTAATGGATTCACAAGAGATCGGAAGTTTTAGTCTTTTACCTCAAATTCCGCGTCAATTGTATCGTCATCTGCAGGAGTACTTCCAGAGGGAGACTCTTTTTGCGGTTCAGCACCAGGAGGTGTGGAGGCCGCACCAGCTGCTTTGGCATACAGAGACTGTGTGAAAGCATGAGAGGTCTGCTGCAGAGAATCCAGAGCAGATTTAATGGCTTCTGGATCTTCGCCTTTTGCCGCTTCCCGTGCTCGGGCGATCGCGCTATTAATCGCGGTTTTATCAGCTTCTGTTACGCTGGACTCATTTTCTTTTATGGCCTTCTCCATCTGGAAACACAGGCTTTCCGTGCCGTTACGCAGTTCGACTAATTCTCGTTTTTTCTTGTCTTCCTCGGCATGCATTTCCGCATCACGCTGCATCTTCTTAATTTCTTCTTCGGAAAGTCCGGAAGAATTGGTGATGGTGATTTTTTGTTCCCGATTCGTGCCTAAATCTTTTGCGGAGACATTCAAAATACCGTTCTGATCCAAGTCAAAACTTACTTCGATCTGCGGTACTCCACGCGGCGCTGGCGGAATGCCATCCAGATTAAACTGGCCTAAAAGTCGGTTATCTGCCGCCATTTCCCGTTCACCCTGGTATACCTTTACCGTCACCGCATTCTGATTATCGTCTGCTGTACTGAAAACCTGTTTTCTTGTAGTGGGAATGGTGGTATTCTTCTCGACGAGTTTTGTCATTACACCCCCAAGAGTTTCGATTCCCAGAGACAGAGGGGTAACATCCAGCAGAAGGATGTCCTGTACTTCTCCTGCCAGCACACCACCCTGAATGGCGGCACCCACGGCCACGACTTCATCCGGATTCACACCACGGTGAGGTTCTTTGCCGAAAATTTCCTTCACCAGTTCTTGGACTTTTGGGATACGTGTGGAACCACCGACTAAAACGATTTCGTTAATATCTTTTGGTGTAAGTTTCGCGTCTTTCATCGCGGTATTTACAGGTCCCCGGCAGCGTTCCACCAGATGGTCCACCAGTTTTTCGAAATCGGCGCGAGTGATTTTTTCCATCAGGTGTTTCGGCCCGCTGGCGTCCGCAGTGATGAAGGGCAGGTTAATGTCTGTGGTCTGCGCCGTGCTGAGTTCTTTTTTCGCTTTTTCACATGCTTCCTGTAAACGCTGCAGCGCGGTGGAGTCTTTCCGTAAGTCGATTCCCTGCTGCTGTTTAAATTTATCCGCGACATAATCGACGAGGCATTTATCGAAATCATCACCACCGAGGTGTCCGTCACCGCTTGTGCTGATAACCCGGAAAACGCCATCTGCAACTTCCAAGACAGAAACGTCGAAGGTTCCTCCGCCCAGGTCAAAAACGACGATTCTTTCCGTGCTTTTTTTGTCCAGACCATAAGCCAGAGATGCTGCTGTGGGTTCATTAATGATTCGCATCACTTCCAGACCGGCGATCTGTCCAGCATCTTTTGTGGCCTGTCTCTGCGCATCATTAAAATATGCAGGTACGGTAATTACCGCTTTATTTACTTTGTGGCCGAGATATGATTCCGCAGATTCTTTCAGTTTCCGTAAGATCATGGCGGAAATTTCAGGTGGTGTATATTCTTTGCCTGCCACGTCCACTTTTACATAATCACCATGTCCGCCTGCGATTTTATAAGGGACCAATTTTTCTTCAGAGGCGACTTCATCGTGCCGACGCCCCATAAAACGTTTAATTGAGCTGATGGTGCGCAGCGGATTCATGACCGCCTGCCGCCGTGCCGCTTCACCGACAAGAACTTCTCCGCTGTCAGTGAACGCGACAACGCTCGGTGTAAGCCGATTTCCCTCAGCATTCGGAACAACTTTTGCTTCATTACCTTCCATGACTGCCACTACAGAGTTCGTGGTTCCCAAGTCAATTCCTATTACTTTTTCGCCCTGTGCCATAATAAATTCTCTCCTTTTTTGAATATTTTAAGTATTTTGCCTTTTTGTTAATTCAAATAATTTTTTTATTTTTTATGTCCGAATATTTTTTGATTTTCCATGTTTTGCACACAAGAATGGATTTTGCTGATTCCAAAATGGAAATTCATGTAAATCAGGAGATCCATGTATTTTGAACTCTCATTTTTCGCTTCTGTTTTTTACTCGTATTCATTTTATTTTTAGTGGCCGGTGAGTTTATCTAAAAATAAAATACCGAAAAAAGTAACTCATGAAAACTTATGTGCAAACATTCTTTCGTTCAAAAAATAATAATAATTTGGTAAATTGTGATTCGAGACTCTGAATTATTATTTTACTGATAAAACAAGATTCAATAAATTTTACACGTACTATGAAAATCTTACTTTCAGAGTCAAAATTTTTATCTGAAAAAGAAATAAGCAAAATCTGTTCCAAAACGTTATTTTTTTCTTTAAATGTTAAAAATCACTAAAATTTTTATATTTTTTCCTCATTATTTTCTATATTTTATTATTAAAAAACTGAAATTTTGCAAAAAAATAAAACCAGAGATGACAAAATGTCAGTTTTAAAATTTAAGTTCTCGGATTTTGACAGAATAAAATATGTTTTGGTTAAAATTTACTGCTTTCTGATTTTTTATATCCGATACACTATAAAGTTTCGTTTCCCCGGTATTTTGCTTCGCTGAAAATACCTGGCTTTCTGAGCCGTACAAAACGGATATTTAAAGTGGAACCAGTATGGCTAAAAAAATAAAGTAATGTTTTGAACTGATTCTCAACAAAAATTGGAAAGTGACAGATTTTATTACATTTTTATTTTTCTTGTCTATACTGGTTCCAATTTAAAATTTCGTTTTGTGCGGCTCTAAAAGCAGGCTTT
>JAUNBR010000101.1 GCA_030527015.1 Planctomycetia bacterium | reverse complement strand
GGGTATGAAACACGAAAATTTCATAGTTTTGACGAGTGTCGGCGGCAAAAGTTCCCAGAAATTTTTATTTTTTTAAAAAAATTGAATTTTTATATACCCGATACATTATAAAATTTAGCTTCACCGGCTTTTTTGCTTCGCTGAAAAAGCCTGCTTTTAGAGCCGCACAAAACGAAATTTTAAATTGGAACCAGTATAAATTTTATACCAGATACACTATAAATTTCCACTTCTCTGGAATTTTATTGTGCATCGGGTATAAAACACACCACCGCCGTCCATATAGAGTTTTTACGCGCTGAGCAGGCAGAGAGATTCTTTTTTCTGTTTATTTCAGTAACTCCAGCGTGTACCACAGACTAGGATCCTCCTGATACGCGAAAGGTGCGCCGGCGGTAAGTGTAATCTCACCCAATTCTTGATCCTGAAGTGCCCAGGCGATTCCCATGCGAGGAAACTCTTCTGGATAAAAACCGGTTAAGGCTTTCTCCGAGAGAAAAACACATGTTGAGTAACCATCCGGGAGTATTTTCGTAAAGACAGAAACACTTCCCCGGGGAATATCATTCGGCTGCTCTTTCGCCCGATGAATCGGTAAAGCAAAAAAACACGCCTGCTGAGAATCTTTACCGCTGCCGGTGGGTAAAATGAGAAAATGATGGCAGTATTTTGTCGCACGGTGCACATTTCGCACATCCCGCGTGTCCAGCCATAATTCCAGCCGATCACTCTGCTGAATCTGATGCTCACGGCACCAGAGCGGCTTCTTTTTTCCAGTGACAAAAAACTGAAAATACATTCCCTCTTCATTCCAGGCACCACGTACATGAAGCGGATTTTTTTCTGCCGAAGGTACAGTTTCTTGAAAATGCTCCAGCAGCGTAAAATCTGGAAATGCATATCTTTCCGGTAAATCCTCTCCTTCTTTCAGTTTTCCAAGATACGAACAAGAAAGAGAGAATCGAAATAAAAAACGACTGGAGAAAAGAGGACGAAATGTATTCATCTAAACATCCTATAAAAAAATTTATAAAACTTATTTATTATACGTGTGCTGGCCAGACTCTGGGATATTTTATACCCGATATACTATAAATTTTCGCTTCTCCGGCATTTTGTTTCGCTGAAAATGTCTGCTTTCAGAACCGCATAAAAATTCATAAATTCAGGCGGGCTCAAATTTCGACAAAACATCATCCACATCACGGTCATGCATAATTAGAATGGCAGTATCCCCGGCAGAAAAACGATATTCCGCACCGGGTACACAGATACTCCCCTCATGTGTCGCGGCTAAAACGATCGACTGACGAGGAAGTTTCGCATTCATGAGTGCCACATTTACGATCGGCGCCCCCTGCTGCACTTCTATTTCCACCAGACGAATTCCAGACCCCATCACTCCGTTATTAAATATTACCGCGCCGGTATTTAGAAAATTCATGACTTCCTGGGCAGCTTCTTCACGTGGACTGACATAAAAATCGATTCCCAATTTTTTCACTACATTCCCATAATCAGAACGATTTATTATCGAAAAAACCTGGTCGGCCCCCAGAGCTTTCGCTTCGACACAGGCTAAAAGATTATTTTCATCATAACCTGTACATGCAATAAAAAAATCGGTGTTTCGCGCGTATTCTTCTAAAACAAAACGTTTTTGCACATCCGCATTAAGAATTTCCACTTTTTTGTCAAGCATCGCGCCTAAAGTACGGCACCTGGATAAATCCGCATCAATTAACCGAATTCGGTGTGTTTTCTGAAGCATCTGCGCCAGATGATACCCGGTTTCACCACCACCGGCGATAATCACATCTCTCGGTTCCGGCTTTTTTATATCCAGACTTTTCCTTAAACGCGTTAATAATCCCTGCTCACCGATCATGGCCAGATGATCCCCCACCTGTAAAACATCATCGGCCGAGACAATCATATTTTTCCCTTCTCGACGAATGGTTCCGATACGAACTCCACTGGGAAAACGTAAATCACGTATTCTTTTGCCCACACTCTGGGATGCAGGCGATATTTCATACTCCATCAGCACAATATTTCCACAAGATACACTGTCAAAAGTCAGAATTCCCATGTACTGGTCTATTTCCCGTGCCATTCTCAGAGCACTTAACTGTTCCAGACTCAAAATTCTGTCAATTTTAAAATACCTGCGATAATCAAAAGTACTGAAATTATGAAACATGGGAGAAAAAACGCGCGCGATGACCCGTCTGGCCCCCATGGCTTTTGCCAGACTGGCCGAAAGAATGTTCGTTTCATCAGAATCTGTCATGGCAAGACAAAGATCCGCATTCATAATATCCGCCTTAAAGAGCGTCGCCGCATGAGATACAGATCCTTCTATAATCAGCGCATCTGTCGTGTCCTGTAAATGACGGACCACGTCCGGATTTTTTTCAATAATAATCACATTATGCCGGTGCTGGTAAAGTGTCCTCGCCACCGAAGAACCCACCGTTCCCGCTCCCAGAATTACGATTCTCATTTTTCACTCCGAGTAAATCTGCGAAACTTCCTGAAAAGAATGTTTCTCTCCACGACGATATTTTTCCATATATACACAGAAAATGGAATCTCTCGCATCCAAGATAATTATATATGCCCGATACGCCTATAAAATTCCGCTTTCCCGGCATTATGTTCCCTGCCAGCAGCAGACTGAGGTGAAGATACCGAGTTTCATAACCACACAAAACGGAAATTTAAAGTAAAACCAGGTTATAAAGTATCCGATATAATCTGTTCTCACCCATTTTTGTGGATATTCATCTGACACTCACCAAAACGTCAAAAAATGATAACCATTAATAAAAAGATGGCGGCTAAAAAACCTGTGATCCACAGTGAGACGCGTATTCCTCCAGGAATAATCCGTGACATTTCTTCTTGCCGAGTCGCCGCGTAAACAAAACTTGTGCCGAGAATCAGCGGAATGGCATAAAAAAAATCAAAAATCTGAATACTGGTAAAAAGAGACAGCATACTCTAAAACTTTCCTTCCTCATTATTATTTAATTTTTATTTTTTTCACTTTTCTTTTCCGCCTCATCTTCTTTCGGAGGAGGAAAGGGGCCGTATGCCGCATCCATTAAAACAAAAATATTCAGTAACCCAGCGACCACCGTAAAAATCGTGCCCAGTTCAAATTTCCGATTTAATTCCTCACGGATATTATCTACTGTCGGTAATTGCCCCCCCGCATCACCAGAATCACTCTCCAGGCCTCTTTCTGTCTGGCGAACATGGTCATTTTTAATTATTGGCGGAGCCATAAGCCCTCCCAGTACAGGCTCTTTCCCTGACGGATCCACCATATACTGCACCACCGCAGGAAATGCCGGTAAGCCGATCCACATCTGCGCAAAATAATAATATCTCGTATCATCAGGCCGTAAAGAAAAATACACCACGCGACAAGGACCGTATTTCGCAGAGCTTCCGAGGCACGCTCCGATAAAAAAAAGCATTCCCACACAAAAAGCAAAAAGTATTCCCTTTCCGATTCTGCCCTGATAAAAATGCCCTAAACCCGGAAAAATCAGAGTTAAAAATGTCGCGACATACGGATCCTTTAATTCTGGTTTCGGTGGTGTGACGGTTTCTACTTTCAATTTTTCATTTCCTTTTCAAAAAAAAGCCTTTTTTTCTTTTTTATTTTACAGCTTTTTATATATATATACTGATTCCACTTTAAATTTCCGTTTTTTGCGGCTCTGAAAATAGGTATTTTCAGCGAAACTAAATGCCCGGAAAACGAAATTTTACAGTATATCGGGTATAAATTTTCCTCTCCCACATTTTGCCTCGTAAAAATATCTAAAACAGAAGCCGTACAAAACAAAATTTAACGGAGAAACCATACTATTATACTTTTTTCCCGAAATTCTGACACCCCCGGCATTTTTCACCGAAAAAAACGCTCAAAATTCTCTATTTTATGACAGAAAATATCTCTTTTCGAATTTCATAAATCATAAATCAAAAAATCATATTTTCATCATTTTTTCCAGAATGGCCGAGTTTTTAGAAATTTTCTTCATATTTTTTCTTGTTTCTCTTTATATTTTATATCTGATGCACTATAAAATTCCGCTTCTCCAGCATTTTTGCTTCACTGAAAATGCCTGCTTTCAGAGCCGTACAAAAACGAAAATTTAAACGAGAACCTGTATAAATATCAAAAATTTTTTGAACATTTTTTCTTGAAATTTTTTAAGGGAGCTTGTGTATTCTCTAAAAAAAAGTAAAATAATTTAATCCTGTTACTAAAAGTAATTCTACTATTTTTGTAAACATAAATTAAAGGAGGAAAATAAATGGACGAAAAATCTCGTGAATTTTTGAATAAACTGCTGCTCACACCCAGTCCGTCGGGATACGAACAGCGTGGGCAAGAAGTCGTACGGGAATACGCCAAAACTTTTGCAGATGACGTGCGCACGGATGTTCTTGGAAACGTTATCGCTGTGCGAAACGAAAACGCACCGATACGCGTCATGCTGGCCGGACACTGTGATCAGATCGGTTTAGGCGTGCGGCATATAGACGCAGACGGTTTCATTTCTGTGGTTAATCTCGGAGGCTGGGACATTCAGGTTCTTATCGGACAGCACGTCACGATCTGGACTAAAAATGGCCCTGTGGACGGCGTTCTTGGCAAGAAGCCGATTCACCTTTTGAAAGATGAAGAGCGAAAACAGGTTCCGAAAATCACGGATCTTTGGGTGGATATCGGCGCACAAAATAAAGAGGAAGCGGAAAAACTCGTAAGAATCGGGGATCCGATCACCGTGAAAATGACCGTGGTGGAAATGCAAAATAAACGGATCGCCGCCAGCGCGACGGATGATAAATCCGGAGTATGGGTCATTATGGAAGCTCTGCGAAGAATTAACGCCGATAAATTAAAATGTGCCGTTTTCGCCGTTTCCACCGTTCAAGAAGAACTGGGAACTCGCGGCGCCATTACCAGCAGTTATGGAGTTCATCCGCACGTCGGAATCGCGGTGGACGTAACTTTCGCCACGGACTGCCCGACGATAGATCCAAAACAGCTCGGAGAAGTAAAACTCGGAAAAGGCGCGGTGGTGGACCGTGGCCCGAACATGAATCCCATGGTCGTGGAACGTTTATGTGAAATGGCAGAAACACACGAAATTCCGTATCAGCTCGTGGCTTCCGGCTCACCTCCAGGAACGGACGCGCGCGTCATTCAGATGTCACGGGAAGGAGTGGCCACCGGTCTGGTAAGCGTGCCGAACCGATACATGCATTCTCCGGTGGAAGTCGTTTCGCTGGATGATATGGATGCCTGCGCCGATTTACTGGCACGGTTTATCGAAAATCTGGATGAAAACACAGATTTTATTCCGAATGCCGAAACACTTTAACGGAAATGTGTTATTCTGGTTCCACTTTTATTTATGTTTTGTGTGGTTTCGTAAGCAGGTATTTTTGCAAAATAAACATACCTGCTTCCGTGGCCACGAGAAACGCATTTTAGGTGAAACCAGTTTACTTTATCTTGGCTTTACTTCAATTTAAATTTCACACAGTTTTGTGCGCACACGCATTTTTAGCCCCGTCTGCTGCCGGCGGGGAACAAAAATGCCAGTGAATCAGAAATTTTCAGGATAAAATTTTCTTTTTTCATGATTCTGTCAGCAGACGTTTTTTATACTGGTTCCAATTTAAAATTTCGTTTTGTGCAGCTCTAAAAGCAGGCTTTTTCAGCGAAGCAAAAAAGCCTGTGAAGCTGAATTTTATAATGTATCGGGTATATAATACAAAAAATGCGAAAAAGTGAATTTTTATAGTGCATCAGGTATAAAATGAATCGGGCGGAACAAAAAAATTTCGCACAGCGTGCGCGGCGAATGTTAATCTCCGCCATTAAAAATTCTGTTAAAACAGAGATTCCATTTTCATCTGGGGCTCTCCACCACTCCAATTTTTCTCTCGGAAAAGAAATTTTTCTTGAACAGACACCTTCCGAAACTGGAAATGACACGTTTTCTCATCCTGTGAAAATGTCGGAAAATTCTTCATTTCAGAATTCGAATGAAAATTTCATGACAGATTCTGTGAAAATTTCACAGAGGGAAACACACGCGAATATTACAAAAAATATTTTCGCAGGCCAGAAAGAAGATCTTCTCGAGGAATCCGCGGAAAAAATCGCATATGCTATTTTTTATCGGATCTGTGCGCTGTGTTTTATGAAAACGCACCGATATATCACGGAACATGAACTGAACATTCCACCACTTTCACGAGAAGATTTTTGTATCGCCGCGGATAAACTTTCACAGATGATTCCATCTGCTTTTCCTTTTTTTTCCACAGAAGAGCGAAAATTTATTCCGGAAGACTCGGCGATTTTTGAAGAACTCTGGAACGGCGTATCCGCGATTTTTAATGATGAAACGGTGAACATCAGAACGCTTGGCTGGCTTTATCAGTATTTCTTTTCCGAAAAGAAAGATGCCGTTTTCGCCATGATGAAACGCGGCATGAAACTTTCCACTCTACATATTCCCACCGTGACTCAGGTTTTTACACCGGAATGGATTTCAGAATTTTTAGTCGCCAACACACTTCTGATTCCCGGAAAATGGCGTATTCCTCCAGATGAAAAGCACACTTCTGAATTTCAGAAAAGTTCACCGGGTCAAAATTTTGAGGAAGATTCACCCGACATTCTTTTACAGACTTTTTGTGACCCCGCCTGTGGGTGTGGTCACATTTTATTAAGTGCGTACGATGCTTTTTTTAATGCGTATCTTGCCGCAGGAACACCACTTCATGAGATTCCACGAAAAATTCTGACACAAAATTTATTCGGAATGGAAATCGATTCTCGAGTCGCGCAAGTCACCATTTTTTTATTACTGATGAAGGCGCGCCAGCATGACGCTACCATTTTAAATCATTTCCATCCACCACATATCCGAGTTATTCAGAGTTATTCGCCGCCAGCCTCTGTAACCGAGACATTTCTAAATTCTCTGCGCCTTTCCTCCTGTAAAATACGTGAAAAAGCACTCCTTCACGATCTGTCACTTTTCCATAATGCGGCGACATTCGGCACTCTTCTGCGTCCGGAGTTAAGCTTTCAGGAAGTGGAAGAACTTCTAAATATTTCTGATCTTCCCGAGATTATTCACCAAATTTTAATTCAGCTAACATATTTAACCCGTCAGTATAACGTGGTGGTAACGAATCCCCCGTATATGGGAAGCCGGGGAATGAATTCCTCTCTGGCTTCCTGGTTAAATACGCATTACCCTGAAGCAAAAAACGATTTATTTTCTGCCTTTATTCTTCGAAATATGGAAATGACATGCCCCAGAGGCCAGCTGGGATTTATGACGCCTTTCGTCTGGATGTTTATTTCTTCTTATAAAAAATTACGTCTAAAAATTCTTAATGAAAAAACGCTCACTTCCCTCATTCAGCTGGAATATTCCAGTTTTCAGAGTGCCACGGTTCCCATCTGCGTATTCACGCTCCAGAATACATTCATTCCTCATTATAAGGGAGCTTATATCCGACTTTCTGATTTTCGCGGTGCAGAAAATCAGGCACCTCGCGTTTTGCATGCCATTCAGAATCCTGACTGTGGCTGGTTTTATCGTGTGGACCCCTCCGACTTCCATTTTATTCCTGAAGCACCTCTGGCTTACTGGCTGACGCCCGATGAATTCTCTATTTTTTCTCATGCCACACGTTTAGAAAAAATCGCCACTCCGCGACAAGGATGCGCCACATCCGATAATAAACGTTTCTTACGTTTTTGGTATGAAGTGGACTTCTCGGAAATCGCCTTTCATATTCCTTCCCTTCAGGCGGCCAAAGAATCTTCGAAACGCTGGTTCCCTTATAATAAAGGGGGTGCTTTCCGAAAGTGGAGTGGAAACCAAGAATACATCATTCACTGGGAAAATGACGGTTCCGCGATAAAAGAGGAAGTGGCTCGGCGTTATCCCTATTTAAATGGAAATGTGGATTATGTGGTAAAAAATCGCGAATACTATTTTCAAGAATCCCTCAGCTGGTCAAAAATCACCAGCGGAGATTTCGCGCTGCGCTATTACCCTCCAGGTTTCGCTTTCGACGTTTCTGGATGCTCTCTTTTCTGTAAACCTGGTTACGAAAAATACCAAAAAATCTTGCTCGGATGCATGAATTCTCCTGTAATGACGCGTATTTTAAGCACTCTGGCACCCACTCTGAATTATGAAGTGGGACAGATCGCGAAATTCCCTCTGGTGGAAAATTTCATCGAAAAAACTTACCCCAGTGAACCATTAATAAATGAAATGATTCAGATTTCAGATGATGACTGGAATACTGCCGAAACCTCCTGGAATTTCATGACTCACCCCGCTTTCCTGCCAGAATTTCGCACCGAACTTTTGTCGGAAACCTTCTCGCGTGTCCTTAATTTTTGGAAACAAAAAACTCAAAGAATGAAACTGCTCGAGGAACGCACGAATCAAATTTTTCTCCAGGCATATAACCTTACCGAAACTCTTTCTCCTGAAATTTCACTGCGTGAAGTTACTCTGCGGTTTAATCCATTTTATCGTTACCAGGAAGAAAATCCCGAGCAAAATCCCTCCATGACAGAACAAAAACTTCAGGATCTGCAGATGCGACTTACCACAGACGGTGCGAAAGAATTCATTTCATACGCCGTGGGCTGCCTCTTCGGGCGATTCTCCCCAGATTCCCCTGGAATTATTCTCGCAGGTAAAAAAACTCTGCAAGATTTCAAAAATCTGATCCCTCAGCCTTCCATTTCGCCTGTTTCAGATAATATTTTAATCATCACAAAAGAACAAAATATGCCATTTTTCCAGCAGAATCATCTCGAAATTTTATTCCAAAAGTTTCTGGAAACCACTTTCGGAAAAAATCATCTCGACGAAAACCTTACCTTCCTCCAGCAGGCTCTGGGGAAAAAACTTTCACGGTATTTTCACGTCCATTTTTATAAAGATCATGTAAAATTTTATCATAAACGCCCCATTTATTGGCTGTTTTCTTCACCCCAGCGCACTTTTCAGGCTCTGGTATACCTGCACCGGTATCACTCTGACATACCACATCTACTCATTAAAAAATATCTCCAGCCTCTTCTTTCTTTTAAAAAGAAAGAAATGGAATCTCTTTCCGAATCACGAAAAAGTCATCATCTGCGGATTCACCGCCTCCGCCGACAAATTACGGAGCTGGAAACTTACATGGATCACGTCTTATGGCCGCTGGCGAACGCCAAAATCGAACTGTCCCTGGATGACGGCATTCTAATAAATTACGCAAAAATGGGTGCCGCCGTATCTAAAATTTCATAACACAGAAAAAACGGTTATTCCTTCCTTCACCGTTATAATCTTTCACTTATTTTTCATCTTCCAAAAGATGAAAACGATATCCCTAACTGTAAAAATATACAGAAATAAACCACATCATATCTCGAATATTCACCGTTCCTCTAAAAATATTTGTGTTTTATACCGCTATAATTGTAGCATTTCTTACTCCGTGAAATATCGGAAATATGAAGGTGATAAGTAAATGGAATATAACATACCGAAGAATCTAAAAATTTATAGCGCATCAGATAATCTGGTTCCATTTTAAATTTCAGTTTTATGCGGCCCTTAAAGCAGGTATTTTCAGCGAAGCAAAATGCCCGGGAAGTGAAAATTTATAGTGTATCGGGTATAAAATGCGTGAACCGACAGCTGACATAACAGTTTTCCAGGATTCCATGTTCACAAAATATTAGAGACATACTGGCCCTACTTTAAATTTTTGTTTTATGTGGTTATGAAAACTGATATTTTCATCGAGCAAAATACCAGAGAACTGGAAATTTATAGCATATCAGATAAAATCATAGCGCGGCGGCCAGAGAATCAGAGAA
>JAUNBR010000023.1 GCA_030527015.1 Planctomycetia bacterium | reverse complement strand
GGCTTTTTATGTTAAGCTAATTTTTATAATGTATCGGGTATATAATGTATCAGGTATAGAATGCATCGGGTTAAAAAAACAAAATTTATATGCATCAGGTATAACACTAATCCCTTTCACGTAAAAGTTCCATCGGTTTACGCGTTCCCGCCACGAACGCCGGATAAATACTCGCCAAAATACAGAGAAACACCGTCACTGCGAAACCGAAACCAATTTTCGCCCATGGCACGACCAGTGGAGGCACCACAATTCCGAACGTGGACGTGATGTGAATCAGCAGCCAGGAATAAAACATTCCAAAAAGGAAACTCATGATAATCGCACACAGACCAATCAGAACGGATTCCGCTAAAATCATCCGAACTAAACCAAAGCATGACACGCCACAGCAGCGGAGAATACCCAGCTCTCGAAATCGCGTAACGACAGAAACAATCATCGTGTTTAGAATCGCGATCGTCGAGATCACTAACATAATCAGAGGCATTTTCGTCATCGTACGCAAGATAACACCCGAGCGTAAAATCAGAGAGTCATTCAGGCTTTCGATCGTCGCGATCTGAGCACCACGCACCCGCTGAAACATTTTTTTCCGCGCCAGGGCATCCCCTTCCCGATTCTTCTCTGCCAACTTTCGAGCAGCCGCCTGAATCTCTGACTCCACTCGTAATACGCGTTCCATATCAGGAAGTGAACACCAGTAATTCCGAAATGTATTCGCGCCAAATGCATTTTCAGTCACAGATAAAGTCGTGAAAATCAGCGTCCGCACATTCTCTTCATCCGACATTCCAAGAAACTCCGCCAGCCGCCGCCATTCCGAAAAATCGACCACCGCCGCAACAGTTAATTTTTCTGTGGCTGAACTTATCTCGTGTGACTGCAAATTTCTCCCAGACGTTCCTCTCGGTCTTTTAAACATTATCTGGTCCCCAAGCTTTAAACCACGCTCCCGCGCAAAATCAGACAAAATAACGCATGAACGTTCATTTTCAGAAAATCGCTGAAACATTTCCACAGCAGAACCTTCCGAAAAATGAAAATTCAGCGCAGGGTCATCCACTCGGAAAGCTGTCCGGGGGTCCATTCCACAAAGAATCGCTGAATTCCCATCCATCAGTTTCGCATGAACAGAACTCACATCCCACACTTTATCCGCCGGCACGCTTTCAAGAGAACGCATGGCCCGTGCAGCGTCTTTTCCAGCCACCGAAGGGTGAAAAGAAACAAAAACTTCAGGCGCTTCCCTCCGCTCCGCCTCGGCATCCACCTCAAAATAAGAAATTGTCGCGTAACGTGCAGCATAAAATGCTTCGTCTGTTTCCGGAAGAAAAACTCGATCCATTTCTCGCCGAATCACTTCTTGCAGCTCCTCCTTTAAAGCCGCATGATCCGATTTTCCATCTGAGTCAAACCAAAAAAATTCATTTTCCAGGCTATGAAAATCTTCCCGAACCACTTCATACGGCACAAAAGCCAGCGCACCACACCTCGCGGCACTAATTCGCAGGTTTCCAAATTTAGTAAACCAAAACATCCCAGGAAAGTCTACGACTCCAACGATTCGATACTGAGCATATTTCGGTTTCTCCTGGGTACTTTCTGGCAAAGAAAGCCTCAGGAAATCGCCGATATGCAGCCCCCCGTTATCTCGAAGTTCAGAGGTCACAACACACACCCTCGGACAGTCCCCCACACTCATCTCCTTCAAAACTTCTTCACGACTTCCCTCTACAAAATGCAGTTTCATCAGTGGGTCAGTCGTCCCGTATGCCTGATCCGGATTTATTCCCAAAACGACCACACTGGGACTCATGGCACCACAATCTTCAATTTTTTTCGCGACCGTTTCCTCCAGCATCGGCTGAGCCACCATTACCTCCATAAATCGCGCGGAATTCACCCCCAGCATGTTCTGAATTGCGATTCGTGTTTCCTCTGACGCCAGCATCTCATCCACACGCACCAAAGCAGTAGGAATCGAATCCTCCAGCACAAGAAATCGATACATCATGGAACTGGACCATATCATCAGCGCAGTATAAAGCCCCAGTCCTAGCGACAAAATTATCGCCGTCATGAGGGTCCGAAGCTGATTCGAAACCAACTGATTTTTCAAAAACAGAGGATGAAACCCGAAAATCCTCGCCAAAATCGGAGCACCCATTTTTTCGGTCAAGAAAATTGTCCACGGGAAAAATAGCAGAAATCCCAGTCCGAAGCAGAGCGTTCCCACGGTTCCAAAAAGAATTCTCCTCACTTCACGATCCATAGGAAGAAAAACGATCATCGGCATCACCACCAGCAAAATCACCCCCACCAGCGCAGCGAATGCGAGTTTTTTTACCGTAAACCGAAATTTCCCTCTCTCCATGGACTCCACCGGGCGAATGAAACTGGCCCGCAGCGCAGGAACGACAGAGGCCATCACCGTCGCCGCCACCGTGCAAAGAAATGCTAAAAGAATGTTCGTACCAGAAAGAGGAATGAAAATCCACTGCCCGTGAGCACAAAAGGTCAAATATTCCAGTAATATCCATCCGGACACCATTCCCAAGAACCACCCTGAAATCCCGAGAAGAACCCCCTCTGCAAGAACACAAAACGCGACCTGCCAGCGTGCCAGGCCAATCGTTCGAAGCAGACCAAAATAACGTGTCCGTTCACTGACATCCATGTTAAGCGTCATAAAAATAATAAACACAGACGCGACGATCACCACGCCCATCGCCGACCACGTCTGCGCAAAAAGCGCGTTCATATCTGCCTGCTGCACCTGCATGCTCTGCAAGGTTTCCGGATCCGTCTTCTCGATGAAAAGTTCTTCCAGCGTACTTCCAGACTCCTTTTCCAAGTCAGTATAAAAATCCTCCGCCTTCTGTCCTCTTTTTAACTTCACGAAGACCAGATTCGGAATGGATTCATTCCCACTAAATCGTTTCTGATCCTCCAGTGAAATATAAATCGCCGGCGCGTAAAGCCCTATTCCCTGCGCGCTCCACGGGCCACGAGCAGGGCGACGCACGTCCTTCTTCTCTTTTTTTTCCGGCGTCTTTTGACTGCCGCTTTTCGTCTGAGACGAGCTTACCGGTTTACGCCCCACACCGATTCCCTCTCCAAAACCATACGAAAACGTGTCTCGCCTGGTCGATTTTTTAGCGTTCGGATCCACCTTCAGCACCGTCTGCTGAAATGTTCCTGCCACCGTAAGCTGGACTTCTCCCGTGGGTGTCTTCACCTTCAGCACGTCCCCTGGAAACACCTGACGCTTTCCTGAATGCCCTACTCCGCTGACCAGTGCCTGCGCCGCGATGGAACTAACGACACATTCCCCTGGTTTAGAAAACCAGCCCCCCTGCTCCATTTCGAACGGTGCAGAATCCCGAGCGATTCCCGTGATCTTCGGCCAAGACTGATAAATCACCGATTCATACGTCACATTATCTAGAATCACTTCCGGTGCCGTCTGGCATGCCTCGTCCAAGCGTTCCACCCGGTCATTCTTTCGCCACGTCTGAAGTTCTGCCGTGCTAAAACCACTCGCGCGAAACAGGACAAGGGAATATTCGCCAAACGTTTTTTCTGCGGCCGTGCTCTTAAACATCACCGAGAGATCCAGGCTTCCGACGAACCAAATCATCAGACAGCTGACGGCGGATATCGCCATGACAGTAAACCCCAGACGAAATTTGCGATATAACAAATCTCGACAACAAAGTTTCCAAAGAATTCCCATTTTGAACCTTCCTCTGCCATAACAGCATTAATTTTACCTGAACCACACTATAAAATTCCCCTTCACCGGCATTTTACTTCGCTGAAAATGTCATGGAAGCTGAATTTTATAGTGGCTCGAATACAAAAATAAAATTCAAGAAATTCTGTGTAAATCTCAAGAAAATCTAGGAAAACCCGGCTACATAAATTCAGCATAAACCCAGCAGAAATTCAGTGAAAATCACGAAAAAATGCAGGAAAATCACTAGCGGGAAATAAAACAAAAGAATGCATATATACCGTCACTGTGTAACACAAATTATATGACAGTACCATTTCGTCTTTACGACAAAAAATGCATATCTTGGACACCGTCCAACCATTTTTAGAAAAATTGCACCTATACCAAATAACATTTCAGAAAGCTTGAGGCTCCTTCCCAACATCAGAATGACATTAAAAACAGAACCAGGCGCCGAAATTCCAATTTTCTGGAATCAAAATAAGCTTTCTATAATTATAAGGAACAGCAATAAAACTCACGAAGTAATTAAGTGCCTTCTGACACCATTTAGTATACATAATATGAATATGTATACTCTCCTTAGAGCATACCATCTCTGGAAAAATTTTTACCTAATACTCTAAATTTTGATCCTCTGGCATTCTTGCTTCCCTGCCAGCTCAAACAGGGATTAAATACTGGTTCCAATTTAAAATTTCGTTTTGTGCGGCTCTAAAAGCAGGTATTTTAGCGAAACTAAATGCCGTGGAAGCGGAATTTTATAATGTATCGGGTAAAATATACCTGATTTAAGAACTGCGCAAAATGTAAATTTATAATAGCAGCAGAAAAAAAACTGACTTGCCATAAAATTTTCACAGAACTCAACTCTTCAGTATCTCAGAAAAGCATGGTACCGGAGACAGAAAAATTCATAGTAACTTAAGTATAAATTCTCTTGTATCATAAGAGATGCAAAATATCAAGTATCCCAGTGCAAAAAATTATAAAAAAAAAGAAAATTTTTTAGAAAATTATTTTTTCAGACATCAGAAAAACATTACATCAATTAAATCTTTTTGCTTTTTTGAAAATATGATGATATTCTGATTCCACTTTAAATTCCCGTTTTGTGCGGCTCTAAAAAGCAGGCTTTTTCAGCGAAGTAAAAAAGCTGGTGAAGCTGAATTTTATAATGTATCGGGCATAAATGCCGCAGAAGCGGAAATTTATAGTGTATCGAATATAAGATAATGGGAAGTTTACTATATAATCTTATATCCGATCCACTCAAAATATTTTTTGTTTTTGTGAAAATACCCGTTCCGAAATCACGCAAAAATGTAAAATTAAAATAAAATCAGAATCTGAAAGGTAACCGGAGAAAATTTGTCGCAGCAAAAGAATTTCGAGCACAAAATGGAAGATGCGAGAAATTCTTTACCTCTTCGAGTATAAAATTAAGCACTCCATCTTGTGTTTTCGTCACAGGATGATAAAATTAGTTTATTAAAATTTAGATATTCATTCATATAATATTTGGCAAGAAAGTTTGTCGAAAATGACTTTACCTCAAAAATTTTTTCAAAAAAATCTAAAATTTTTATTAACCGCGACGATTATCATTATCGCGATTCTTTATTTTTCCGTGGAAACGGCAAAACATCAGCGAAAGCATCATGCGAATGTCGACACGGGCACGGAAAATGAGTTTTTGCGTATTCCCGTGGTAAAAACGATCGAAGTTCAGCCGCAGACTTCACCGGAAGAACGTTCCTTCACAGGTTTTGCGAAAGAAGGGAAAACCTCAAGAATCGGATTTCGGGTGAACGGTCCGATTATTCGTATGAATGCAGTCATCGGAAAACGGGTTTCCCAGGGAACGGTGCTGGCGGAAATTGACCCGCGAGATTTTGAATTGGCAGTCGCTCGGGTTAAAACCTCACTGGACGAAGCGGAAGCGACTTTAAAAACCATGACTGCAGGAGCCCGGGCAGAAGACCTGGCATCTCTGGAGGCACAGCTGCGCGCCGCGACTTCTGCATATGAAACCGCGGAAGTGAATCTTCGGCGTTTTGAATCTTTACTGGCCGACAAAACCACTTCTCAGGCACAGTATGATCAGGTAAAGTTACAGTATGAAACCGCGAAATCCGCAAAAGAAACCGCACAGCAGCAGCTGGAAAAAGGAAAAAAAGGTGCTCGGGACGAGGAAATAGAAGTCGTAAAGGCAAAAATTGCCGGACTGAAAGTTACGCTACAAACTGCGGAAAATGCGCTGGCCGACACAAAACTTCTGGCGCCATATCATGGTTATGTTTCACAAAAATTTGTGGAAACGGATGAATTCGTCGTCCCTGGTGCACCGGTGGTCGCGTTTACAGAAGCGCAGACAATTCATGTGGAAACGGCGATTCCAGAAGCCATGATGATCCGACAAAATGAAATGTCCGGGTTTTCCTGTACTTTTGAAGCATATCCAGAAAGACGTTTTACCGCCGAGTTAAATGAACTTGGGCAGGCATTACAGGCGGGAAAACAGGGTTACCCTCTGGAGATAACCGTGAACGTGCCGGACGACGTACTTATCCATCCAGGAATGGCAGCGACCGTTTTTATCGAATTACAGCGTAAAAATCCGCCATGCTTCGTTCCTCTTTCGGCAATTGTTGGTGTGGAAAACCTTTCTGCACTGACGCCGAAAGAAATGTCCGGGGAAATAAAGTCTTCCGATTCTGCTCCGACGGAAACTGTCGTCTGGACCATAAACCCTAAAGACAGCACGATTCAAAAACGCACGGTACAAATTATCAGAGTCCTGGATGACGGTGTGGAAATTAACGGCGAAATAAAACCAGGCGAAAAAATCGTGGGGGCCGGGGCACGTTTTCTGACAGAAGGACAGAAAGTTCGTTTTAAATAAAATTTCAGCTGACTAGGATTTTATCCCCGACGCATTACAAAATTTCACTTTCCCGACATTTTCATATTCGACACGTAATAAATTTCTGCTCTCTCGGCATTTTAAATCCGAGGCACATAAAATTTCGTTTTCCAGACATTTTCGTTTCCCTGAAAATACCCGTTTTGTGACCGCGAAACATGGGTATTTAAACTGGTACCCGCATAAAGAAATATTCGGTAAATTTCATCAGACGGTAAATAAATCATCATGCTTCCTCATTTTGCTGTACATCATCGGACCTTCATTTTGTTCTGCGTGGCGTTAATGGTTATTGGCGGCATCTCCGCGTATAAACACATGGGCAGACTGGAAGATCCAGAATTCACGATTAAAACGGCGGTAATCGTAACGTTATACCCTGGCGCACCTGCGGAGGAAGTGGAGGAGAACGTCACGGACGTGGTGGAACGCGCGGTACAAAGATTAAAAGGAGTCGATCATATTCGGTCGATTTCTCAGCCAGGAATGTCGATGATTTTTGTAGATATGGTTCCGACGACAAGTAAAATGGAACTGAAAAGGTCCTGGGAAGAATTAAGATATAAACTGGACGAAATACGCCTGGAGTTACCGCCGGAAACTCTGCCGCCGATGGTGAATGATGATTTCGGAGAAGTTTTCGGAATCGTGCTGGCGCTGGAAGGAGAGGGGTTTTCTCCTGGTGAAATGAATGATCGCGCCAGAGACCTTCAGCGAGAACTGGCGCTGGTGGAAGAAGTCGGGCGCGTGGAACTGTGGGGTACGTATTCGGAATATATAGAGATCGAAATTTCACGTTCTCGAATGGCGGAACTGGCGGTCCCTCCTTATCTGGTAATATCTGCGCTGGCACGGCATAACATTACCACCAGCGCGGGAGAAATGACGGTAGGAGGAGAAAGAATTCGGGTGGAGCCCACGGGGAAATTTGACTCACTGGAAGAAATCGGGGATCTGGTTATTTCAGGGACAAGTATCGGGGTTTTAATAGAAAAACTTCAGGCGTCACTAAATCAAATTACGGGAACGGTGCCCGGAATACTGGAAAACCAAGCATCGGCATTTCATAACAGAAGTATCTCTGGAGCATCCCAGCAGATCCGATTAAGGGACATCGCGACGATTCGCCGAGTGTTATCGGATCAGCCCAGGCAGCTTTTTCGCAGTAACGGAACAGACGGAATCGCGATCGCGCTTTCTCCGAAACCAGACGGGAACGTAATTCGCATGGGAGAATTAGTGCGAAAACGTGCAGAAGAAGTCGTGGCGACTTTTCCTGCAGGGTTTCAGCTTTCGGTGGTCAGTTACCAGCCAGATAATGTGAATGTGGCGGTAAATGCATTCATGAAAAATCTGTATGAAGCAGTGATTATCGTGACGATCGTGGTAATGATCGCCATGGGCTGGCGCAGCGGTCTTCTCATCACCAGTAGTTTATTAGTGGTAATTCTGGCCACGATGTGTGTTTTATACCCTCTGGGAATGGTACTGCACCGAACGTCGCTGGGTTCATTTATTGTCGCGCTGGGAATTTTAGTAGATGATGCGGTGGTCGTGGGAGATTTAATCCTGGTGCGTATGCAGAGGGGCATGGGACGTGCGGAGGCATGTGTCGAAGGAACGCGTCGTGCCGCGAATCAGTTACTGGGAGCGACGATCGTCGGCGCGCTGGCCTTTTTGCCAGTTTACCTTTCGCCAGACATGACCGGAGAATACTGCGGCGCGGTATTTATTGTCGTCGGCATCTCTCTGTGTTTAAGCTGGTTCGTGGCCATGCTTCAGACCCCAGTAATGTATTATCTTTTCGTTCGAGAACATAAAGAGGATGAGGTTAAAGATCCCCACGCGGGGCCAGTTTATCAGTTTTACCGTACCCTGCTGGAATGGACCTTACATCATAAAACAGTCGTGCTGGGCATTATTTTACTCGGCATATGTGCTGCGGGAATGGCATTTCAGTATGTCGATAAGATATTTTTTCCTCGTGCCCAGCGGACGCAATTTATGGTGGATTATTGGCTGCCGGAGGCCACTTCCATCCAGACAGTATATACAGATACACGAAAAATTGAGGATTATATTCGCACCCTGGACGGAGTAACCCGAGTGGCATCTTTCATCGGTTCTGGCCCACCACGATTTTATCTGCCGTATGAGCCGCAGACTCCGAATTCCAGTTACGGACAAATTTTAGTGAACGTGGAAAACATCCATACCGTGGATGAACTGCTGGAACCGCTGGAAATATGGTTAAAGGAGAATTTTCCGCAGGCGATTACTCGTGCGCAGCGTTTTGCACTGGGGCCAGCGACAAAATATGAAGTGGAAGCACGGTTTCGCGGGCCGGACACGGATGTTTTGCGACAATTATCCATTCAGGCGGAAAAAATAATGCGGGAAGAACCGTGCGCAAAAGACGTAAATAATAACTGGCGTCAAAAGGTGTTAACGCTTACGCCAGAGTATTCGCAGATTCGTGGACAGCGTGCGATGATTTCACGTATGGATATGCAGCTTTCCCTGCAGTGGGCGACTTCCGGCATTCCTGTGGCCACGCTGGGAGAAGGAGAAAAAATGCTTCCGATTCTTATGCGCGGAACAGAAGCAGAAAGAAACAGTATTTCGAATATCGAGAACACGCCGATCTGGGGGATATTACCTGGAAACGCCTCACTGGGGGATATTACCACCCACTGTCCCGTTATCTGGGCAGATGGACAGATTCATCGCAGAAACCGGATGCGGACGATGACCGTCGGGGCGGATGCGGCGAACTGTCAGTGGACGGAGCTGCTGGCGAAAGTTCGGCCAAAAATTGAAAGTATTCCGCTGCCGCCAGGTTATACGCTGGAATGGGGAGGACAGTATGAGTTTTCACAAAAAGCCACGAAAGCGGTTATGGGAAAATTACCCATCGCGCTGGTGATGATGGCGATTATTGTTGTCGCGCTGTTTAACGGACTGCGCCAGCCGATGATTATCGTTTTAACCTTCCCTCTGGCCCTGGTCGGAGTGGTGATCGGATTACTGCTCTTCCATAAACCTTTTGGCTTTATGGCTCTGGTGGGAGTTATGAGTCTGCTGGGAATGGTGGTAAGAAACGGAGTGGTTCTGATGGATCAGATCGACGAAGAATTAGCAAAAGGTGACTCGCCGTACAGGGCGATCGTAGATGCGTCCGTGGAAAGAATGCGTCCGGTGGTCGTGGCGGCGATGACCGTGGTCGTCGGCATGATTCCTCTTTTACAGGATCCGCTTTTTGATTCCATGGCCGTAACGATCATGTCCGGATTAATCGTCGCGACATTTTTAACCTTACTGGTGGTGCCCGTGTTATATATGATATTCTTTCGTGTTAAACCGGAATGAAAATTCATAAAAATACAGCGCATCTAAAAAGCAAAAAAGTATTCCTTTTTATGCTCGATACACTATAAATTTCCGCTTCCTCGGTATTTAGCTTCGCTGAAAATGCCTGCTTCCAGAGCCGCATAAAACGGAAATTTAAAGTGAAATCAGTATTTTATACCCGATACACTATAAAATTTCGCTTCTCCGGCATTTAGCTTCGCTGAAAATGCCTGCAGTCAGAGCCGCACAAAACGGAAATTTAAAATGGAACCAGATATATTTTCCGTTTTCGGCGGCCACAAAAACAGCATTTACAGCAAAAAATACCAGGAACATGAAAATTTAAATTTATCTCATCCCTCAGGTAAAATAAAACGGAGTGAAACGGTAACGGAACACATTTTCTCACATCTTTTTTTGCTGAAAATACGAAAAACGTCTGAACACGGTAAACATGGTGCCCGGATGGGCATGACTGAAGACTTTAAAAATAAGAAATTTTTTGAAAGAAGAAATGACGACAGAAAACGAATCTCGTCCAAAACGAAAACGAAAAACCACGGTGGAAGAGGCCGCCAGGGCAGAGCCTGTACTGGAGCGAACACTGCCACATGACCTGGAAATGGAACGTGGCATTCTGGGCAGTATTTTGCTGGACCCGAATGTATGTGATGATATTATTCCTCTTTTGCGTAAAGAAGATTTTTATCTTGAGGCACATCAGATTTTATATCATCATTTAGTGGAACTGTGCGGCGCGGGAAAACAGGTCGACGCACGGATTTTATTAAATCAGCTGCAGAAAAAGGGAGACCTGGAGCGTATCGGCGGCCAAGCATATCTGGCGGAAATCGTCCAGTCGGTGGCGGTGACCGCTCATGCAAAAACATATGCAGAAATCGTCCGAGATAAAGCCATGCTTCGTGGTCTTATTTTCGCCAGCACGAATATTTTACAGGATGCTTATGATCCGAATATCGAAATTTCACAGCTGGTTTCACAGGCAGAAGAACGAATTTTTGCTGTTCATGATGCTCGGCGTTCAGATTCCGTTTCTGAACTGGGAGAAGTACTGACAGAAGTGTGGGATAAAATCACACTTTATACAGAACAGGGCGGTTCGATCGGTCTTCCCACGGGTTTTGAACGTTTCGATAAAATGACGGGAGGCTTACACCCTGCGGAACTAATCATTTTGGCGGCGCGTCCCAGTATGGGGAAAACCGCGCTGGCGACAAATATCGCGGAATATGTTACTGTGGATCAGGGGAAATGTGCTATTTTTGTAAGTCTGGAAATGACGAAAGCAGAACTTCTGACCCGTATTCTCTGTGGACGGGCAGGCGTGGACGGCCAGGCATTACGCAGCGGAAGATTATCTTATGCAGACAGAAATAAATTACAGCATACTTCCAGCGTAATGATGAATGCGAAATTATTTATTGACGATTCTCCTTCCCGAACGGTTTCAGAAATCGCGGCCATCGCGCGGCGTATTCAAAAACGCGCGATTCGTGAGGGAGAAAACCTGGATTTACTGGTAATCGATTATTTACAGCTCATTCAGCCGGATAATCCACGAGACCCGCGTCAGGAGCAGGTGGCACGAATCGCGCGCCGGTTAAAAGCACTGGCGCGTGAACTGAAAGTCCCGGTAATCTGTCTTTCTCAGTTAAATCGGCAGGCAGAAGAAGGTTCTAATCATAAACCCAAAATGAGTCACCTGCGCGAATCAGGAGCGATCGAACAAGATGCGGACGTGGTTATTTTTGTTCACCGGGAAGAATATTATCATACGGGAAATGAAGAGTATATCGAAAAGCATAACCTGAAAGGAAAAGCAGAAATTATTATCGCGAAACAGCGTAATGGGCCGACAGGAGATGTAAAACTCGGATGGCTGGCGAATCGGACGAAATTTTGTAATCTCGCATATCAGCAGGATGAATACAGTGAGTTTTCCAGTGATGACGGTTTCATATAACGTCTTTACCTCAAAAATACTCTGATTTTAGTTACCCCTCAAATTTTGCTGAAAATATTCGGACTTTACCATATACTGATTTCACATTAAATTTCCGTTTCGCGCGGATCTGTAAGCATGTATTTTCAGTGAAGCGAAATACCGAGAAAACGGAAATTTATAGTGTATCGGGTACAAAATACTGAAAAAGTGAAAATTACTGTGCCTCATGTATATAATATAACAAAAAACTTTTTGGTGAAACAGACGGCGTATGATTTCTATAAACTGGGTTTACTTTAAATTTTCGTTTTCTGCGGCTCTGAAAGCAGGCATTTTCTGCAAAGCAAAATGCCGGGAAAGTGAAAATTTATAGTGTATCGGATATAATATTAGAAAATATATCACAGGAGAAAAAATGTCGAGAAAAAACAAAGAAAAAGATGAAATCACAGAAATAAGTATTATCGGAGAAATTTCTGAAGATAATAGCGGATTTTTTGATGATCTGTTAAACCTTCCCCCCGGCGGTGAGTGTATCCTGTATTTTGACAGTCCAGGAGGAAATGCGTATACCGCGCTGGCCCTCCTGTCCATGATTCGTTTAAGAAATATTCATGCCACGGGTGTCGTGCTGGGAGAATGTTCGTCTGCTGCGATTCTTCCATTTTCTGCATGTAAAAAACGTTATGTAACTCGGTGGAGCACACTTTTATTTCACCCCATGCGCTGGCAGAGTGAAGAACATGTGAATATCCTGGAAGCCGCGGAATGGTCTCGGCATTTTAAAGATCTTGAGAAAAAACTGGACGAACTGCTGTCTGAACAATTTTCCGCACCTCTTTCAGTTATCGAAAAATGGACCTGCCCGGGAAAATATGTCAGCGGAAGTGAACTCGCGCAGGCAGGTCTGGCGGAGCTTATTCCTTTAGAATGTCTTCCTGAATTACGTAATTATCTAAAAAAGCTGGATTAAAACAGATTATGACCGACGAAAGGATAAATTTTTACTTTTTGAAGTAATTTACCGCAGATAAAATTCTGATACGGCACCCCATGAAATAAAATTTTATACTGATTCCACTTTAAATTTCCGTTTTCCGTGGCTCTGAAAGCAGGCATTTTTAGAAAAACAAAATGCCGGAGAAGCGGAATTTTATAGTGTATCGGGTATGGAATATATAAAATCAAAATTCAAAATAAGGTCATTATACAAAAAATTCTGAAAATCCCAGTAATTCATGTTTATTTTTTCGATTTTTATTCTGAAACCCGTATACAGACCTGTATTATACGAAAAATCATAAAAATCAGGAGAATATACACCTAAAATTGGGGTCATGCAGGTTTTCTTTTAAATTTCCGTTTTATGCGGTTCAGGAAGCAGGCATTTTCAGTAAAGCCAAAATGCCGGGGAAGCGGAAATTCATAGTGCATCGGGGATAAATTCTTTTAAATTTAAGTTTACCGAAGCAGAAAAACATACAAAAAGTAAACTTATCGTACGCCTGAATTATAAAATTCAAAAATTTTTTGCTTTATTTTTCTCTTGTGTTGCGGAATTTTATTTTTTTTGATATATTATAATATATTTAATGAATGTGGCCCAAAAAGATGAGCTTTTTTTCTTTTATACTGGTTCTCGTTTAAATTTCCGTTTTATGCGGCGCAGAACGTACATTTTCCGTGAAACTAAATGCCCGTGAAGCGGAAATTTATAGTGTATCGGAAATAATATGTTTCTGAGCTGAATTATCCATAAAGAAAGATAAAAGATATATGTTCTATTTTTCCGGAACAGGATATTATTTTGTATCCTGTGTGGATTTAACATAAATTTTATTTTATACTGTTCCGTCAGAGATATTTTATATTTTTGAAGCACAGAAGAATGTAAAAATTTAAAGAAGAGCAGAGATTAAACGTTATCGGCATCTGGAAAAAAGTATTTCCTCACCATTTTTATCGCCACTTATATCGTTAAACAGAGTGTTTATGTTCCACGCTTTATAAATTTTCAGATTTCTGGTTTTTTATATCCGTTATACAGACTGTTTTCCTTTAAATTTTCATTTTGTGCGGCTCTGAAAGCAGGTATTTTCAGCGAAACAAAATGCCGGGGAAGCGGAATTTTATAGTATATCGGGTATAAAAATGTCTGTCACCAGAGCATATAAAACTAAAATTTCGTGTTAAGCCTGGGATAAAGCAAAAAGAATTCGTGCAGGAGTAAAATCCTTCATTTACGTGTATGCCTTCCATTTTTAATCTTACATTATCATTTTTTAAGGAGAAAAAAGTATGAGTTACCATTTTTCACGCCGTGATTTTATGAAATCATCCCTCGCTGCCGCGTCACTTGCCGCAGTAAATGTTTCTGTACCTGCTTTTTCATCAGATAAAGCCCCCAGCAGTAAATTAAATATCGCGATTATTGGCCCGAATGGTCGTGGAATGGCCACGGTCACCGAGATGACGGGAGAAAATATCGTCGCCATGTGTGATGCCGATACGAAACGTCTTGACGGTGCCATGAAACATGCGCCCCAAGCACAGAAGTTCACCGATTTCCGAAAACTTTATGAAACCGTAAAAGATTTAGATGCGGTATGCGTCTGTACTCCGGATCACACTCATGCACCCGCGAGTCTTATGGGAATGCGTATGGGGCTTCACTGTTACTGTGAAAAACCATTAACTCATGATATACGGGAAAGCCGCGTCATGAGGGAAGTCGCTGCTGAGAAAAAACTCGTCACTCAGATGGGCACTCAGATTCACGCAGGAGAGAATTATCGCAGGGCAGTGGAAATTGTCCGCAGCGGAGCACTCGGCGACATATACGAAGCACATGTCTGGTGTGGGAAAGGATGGGGAATGCCGGAAGACGCGAAACGCCCCACAGAAACACCGCCTGTTCCCGAAACGCTAAACTGGGATGCATGGATCGGCCCGGCCAAAATGCGTCCTTACCATTCCTGTTATCATCCTGGCGGATGGCGCCGGTGGTGGGATTTCGGAAACGGGACTCTCGGCGACATGGGCTGCCATTATATGGATCTCGTCTTCTGGGCACTCAATTTACGTGACTGTCTGACTGTGGAAGCGACAGGTCCTGCCGTAAATCCAGAATGTGCGCCTCTTGCGTTAAGTGTAAAATATGAATTTCCTGCACGTGATAAAATGCCTCCCTGTCTCGTAACTTGGCATGACGGAACTCTTCGCCCACCAGTTCTCGCGGAGAAAAACCTGAAATTACCCGGCGCGGGAGTTTTATTTGTCGGAAAAGACGGTATGCTTTTTGCAGATTATACTAAAACCCAGCTCTTGCCAGAAAGTAAATTCGCCGACTTTAAACGTCCGGAACCCTGGATCCCCAGCTCCCCCGGTCATCACAAGGAATGGCTTCAGGGTATCCGAGAAAATAAACCGGGACTCGCTTTATGCCATTTCGATTACTCCGCGCCATTAACCGAAACGATTCTTTTAGGTTCTGTGGCTTACCGTGTCGGTGAAAAACTGGAATGGGATGCGAAAAACCTGCGTACGAATAATGACACCGCGAATGCCCTGATCACGCCAGAATATCGTGAAGGATGGACTTTATAATCGGCAGTATAATATTTTAATTTTTATATCTCCGATACACTATAAATTTTCGTTTTCCTGGTTTTCATAATGTGTGTCATGCACATATTTACATAATGACCATACAGAGCGAAAACTTAAAGTGGAACCAGAGTATACTTCACTAAAAATGCCTGCTTTTAGAACCGTACTGAACGGAAATTTAAAGGAAAGCCACATAAAGCGGCGCCAAATATAAGTCATGAGCGGATTTTTATAGCCGGCATGCCGATAAACCATGAAAAAAGAGAAAATCCGAGACGATTTTCTCTTTTTTTATTTATACATATTTTATGCCTGACTCACATGCATTTTCACTTCCCAAACATTTTTCTGCGCTAAAAATGTCTGTTTTCGTGGTCCCGTGAAACACAAAAAATATAAAATTTATAGCTCGTCAGATATAAAACGCCTAAAACTGAAATGAAAAGCGAAAATTTTACGGCTGGCCTCACTTTAAATTTCCGTTTTCCGCGGCTCTAAAAGCAGGCATTTTCAGCGAAATAAAATGACGGAAAAAGCGAAAATTTTACGGCTGGTTCCACTTAAATTTCCGTTTTCCGTGGTTCTGAAAGCTGGCATTTTTAGCGTAATAAAATGACGGGAAAAGCGAAAATTTTACTGCTGGCTCCACTTAAATTTCCGTTTTCCGCGGCTCTAAAAGCTGGCATTTTTAGCGTAATAAAATGACGGAAAAAGCGAAAATTTTACGGCTGGACCCACTTTAAATTTCCGTTTTCCGTGGTTCTGAAAGCTGGCATTTTTAGCGTAACAAAACGACGGAAAAAGCGAAAATTTTACGGCTGGACCCACTTTAAATTTCCGTTTTCTGCGGCTCTGAAAGCAGGCATTTTCAGCGAAACAAAATGACGGAAAAAGCGAAAATTTTACGGCTGGACCCACTTTAAATTTCCGTTTTCCGTGGTTCTGAAAGCTGGCATTTTTAGCGTAACAAAACGACGGAAAAAGCGAAAATTTTACGGCTGGACCCACTTTAAATTTCCGTTTTCTGCGGCTCTGAAAGCAGGCATTTTCAGCGAAACAAAATGACGGGAAAAGCAAAAATTTTACTGCTGGCTCCACTTAAATTTCCGTTTTCCGCGGCTCTGAAAGCAGGCATTTTCAGCGAAACAAAATGACGGAAAAAGCAAAAATTTTACGGCTGGCTCCACTTAAATTTCCGTTTTCCGCGGCTCTGAAAGCAGGCATTTTCAGCGAAACAAAATGACGGAAAAAACGGAATCTTATAAGTGTATCAGGTATAAAAGAGAATCCGAGAAATCTGCCACACCCAAAAACATCAGGCATTATGGTCAGGCTCTCCGATTAACCGTTTTACACTTTCCAGTAAACGGTCCATGGGAAATGGTTTCCGAATATAATCATCCACACCTAAAGTTTCCGCGTATGTTTTATGTCGGTTACCTTCATTCGCAGTAATCATAATTATCCTTACCGGAACTCTTAACGTGCGTCGTAATTTCTCCATAACTAAAAAACCACTGCGTTTTGGCATCATCATATCCAAAATTAATAGATCAGGTGATTCCCGTTCCGTAAGGGCTAAACCCTGATTTCCATCACTCCCACAAAATACCTGATAACCTTTTGACTCCAGCGCAAGCTGCATGGATTCCACGATTTCCTGATCATCATCTATTATCAGAATTTTTTTACCGGCATTATTTTTTACATCAAGATTCATAAATAAAATTCCTAGAATCTGCCACGAATAAAACAAAACATTTTATATCAGATCCACTATAAATTTCATGATTCTTTGAGCCACAAAAAATATCTCGAATTTCACAGTCTCAAAAATGGAAATTTAAAGTAGAGCCAGTATAAATTATTAATATAAAGGTTAATTATACTCTGATTTTCCACAAAAAAAACCCCCGAAACCCTTAAGTATCATTTTTTCATGTATTTTTAAACCCGATGCACTATAAATTTCCACTTTTCCGGCATTTTTGCTTCGCTGAAAATGACTGCTTTCAGACCACAAAAAAGCGAAAATTTATAGGAAAACCAGTCTATTTCTTGGAAAACTGACCTTCAGAACCACATAAAACGGAAATCTAAAGTAGAACCAGTAAAAATTTATACCGTCAGAAAAAAAAACATTTCGTACATCAAAAACACTAAAAAGTGGAAATAAAAAATAGTATAAAATAAATTATTAATATAACGCACAGAAAAATTATCCAAAATTACTCACTCTGCGCCAGCCATTTTTGATTTTCTGCGATCATTTTCACTGTTCTTAAAGTGGCACCCTGCTGAGAACGAATAAATTCGGTGGCATTTTTTTGAAGTGTCTCCGCAAAAGATGTCTCCGTCAGGCAGCGGTAAAGAAAATCAGTCAGTTCTGATGGAGTATGAATCACGACAGCTGCATTTTTTTCCAGCATGGACGTGACGATATCCCGAAAATTCCAGGTATTCGGTCCAAAACATACCGCAGAACCATAAGCCGCCGCTTCTATCATATTTTGCCCGCCCCGGTTTCCCATACTGCCGCCAACGAATCCTATTTTCGCCAGTCCCCAAAATGCTCCCAGCTCCCCCACCGAGTCGACAAGCAAAATTCGGCTAAAAGAACCCCCCGGTGCATGCCCTTCCCCCATTTTTAATGTGCTTTTCTCCTGAAGCAGAGAGCGTCTCTGCCATGAAAGTCCTGTTTCATTTAATAATGCAGCCACTTCTTCAAAACGCTCTGGATGTCTCGGCACAAGAATCATCCGTAATCGCGGAAACTGATCTTTAAGCTCACAAAACGCATTTACTGCCATCTTTTCCTCAGGAAACTGAGTGCTGCCCGCCAAAAAGACCACATCCTCTGCCGTGACATTCCATAATTTCGCCAGATTTACGGTTCTAGAATTACCGCGATCCATGACAGCTCCATCATATTTCATGGATCCCACATTTATCACTCGAGAAGGAGGTACTCCCAGATATTTAAAACGTTCCGCGGTTTTCTCATCTTGTGCCAAAACCAGAGATACAGAACGCACCATTTTCCGTGCAAGAAATAAAATACGCCTGTATCCACGAAAACTTTTTTCACTTAAACGGGCATTTATCACCACGACAGGGATTTTTTGTTTTTGCATTTCCAAAAGAAGATTCGGCCACAGTTCCAGTTCCACTAAAATAAGTAAATCTGGCTGAAGTCGCCGCAAAACGTTTTTCACACTCCAGGTAAAATCCAGAGGACAATAAAATACCATATCTTGAGGAAATTTTTTTCGTGCCAGCTCCATTCCTGTTTTAGAAGTGGTGGAAACCGCATACAAAAATTGGGGATACATCTCCTTCAGCGCATTCAGAAGAGTAAACGCCAGCTGGACTTCTCCCACACTGACAGCATGAATCCAGACTCTCTTTTTTTCTCCTTCTAATTTCGAAGAAATAGGAATTCGGCCTAAAAATTTCTCACAAAACCCTTCTCGGTACCGGCCTGTGGTAACTGCACGAAAAATTAACCAGGGAGAGAACAGCAGTAACAGTAATAAATACAAAAAATTTAAAAACCAGCAGAGCATTTCAAAATATATATTTAAATTCCAGATACTTTTTTATCCCCGATACACTATAAATTTCCGCTTCCCCGGCATTTTACTTCGCTGAAAATGACTTTTTCAGAGCCGCACAAAACGGAAATTTAAGAGGAAAGCCAGTATTAAATTAAAATTAACATACATCCCTATAAAATTCCATCACTCTAAAATTTTATCCCTCTATAAATTTAGTTTCTGCACCATAAAAAATAAAATTTTTATGAAAATCGAAAGATTTCAGTGTAACATATTTTTATAAAAAAGAAATCCCTCTGGAATAAAAATGGTTTCATGTGTAAAATGGAAATATATAAAAAATACATATATTTCACTTTTAAGCGTTCCAAATTTTATATATACTGGTTCTCTTTTAAATATCCATTTTGTGTGGTTCTGAAAGCAGGCCATTTTCAGCGAAGCAAAAATGCCGTGGAAGCGAAAATTCATAGTGCATCAGGTATAAATGCCCTACAAAATAAATAGACTAAACGTATAAACTTAAGTTTTTTGCATCCACAAAAGTCCGTATTTAAGTATTCATAAATATTAAAGAAACGAAATTATCGTGTTTCGAGTAAAAAAATTCAATTTTTGTCCATTAAAATTTGACTGTGCATCAGAAATAAAATTTTTTGTGAGGTCTCTGAAATGTTTTCCTTTCCTTATTTTACGATTATTGACCGTTATTTTGTTGCACGGTATTTATGGAATTTTACACTCTGTCTTTTTGTAGGTCTGGCAATTTTTTTGGTTTTTGACTGCTTCCCTAAAATCGATGATATTTTTGAACTTTTTCAAAAAAAAGGGATCTTCTTCGGTGCCATTACTCTGGTGCAGTATTATTTTATTCACACATTTTATATTTTAAGGCTGGTCGGCGGAATTCCAGTTCTCGTCGGCGCAACTCTTGCCTTATATTCTCTGGAAAAAGCTAGTAATCTGAACACTCGCGGAGGAGAAGTTATCCCGGTCTTAACCAGTGGATTTTCTCGGTGGCGAATAGCCATTCCTTTTATGTATACAGGATTTTTCCTTATTATTATTTTAACACTTATTCAAGAATGTTTTTTGCCGTTATGTAAAAATTGGCCCGGCGCAAGTAATAATAGTTATTTGGAAAAATCTCATAATGCATTCACCCAGCGTGATTTACTGACGGGAATCAGTTTTCAGGGTGACTCTCTGGATTTAGAACAGGGGGAAATTGGCGCCCCCCGATTCATTATACCTTCCACTCTGGCAACAAAAAATGTTTATATCGTGGGAGAATCTGCGGAATGGTATCCTTCCCCAGAAAATCATTCATCTGGTTATCTCATAAAAAAAATAGAAAATTTTGGAGAGCTGAAAAATTTTCTGAGAGAACATCCTGTTTTTTTACCACAAAAAGATTTTCTCTCCCAAAGCACGGTACAAAACACTTTTTCAGATGAGAATGCGCCTACTGAAAAAGACACAAAAACCATCATGTCAGAAAAAAATTCCCAAAACACATCTAAAACAGATTCTTCTGAGAAAATTATTTTAACCTCTGAAGATGCAGACTGGATAAAATCGGACGAAATATTCTTTTGTACGAATATATCACCTTCTTCATTTATCCAACAAAAGACACCATATGTACCCCTTTCTCTTCTTGATTTATGGGATAAGATAAAAAAACCCAGTACGGATTACCAGCTTCATTCACGAATCGAAATACACAGCCGGATTTTGAAACCTTTTTTGGATATGTCATTACTTTTACTGAGTTTACCTATTATTTTATCTGGGCGCTTCCGCTCAAAATTTTTTATTTCTGTTATTTTAATATTTATCATTTTAAGTTATATTATAATTCCTGGCATATGCACCTTTTTAGGAAATCATGGTGATGTGTCACCTTTAATGGCTGCCTGGCTTCCTATTTTTATTTTTTATTCCGTGGCGGCCGTTCTTTTTGCAGAATTTTATACTTGAGCCTTACGGTTCTGCTTTAAATTTCCGACATATACGGTTCTGGAAGTAAGCATTTTCAGTGAAACAAAATACCGGCCTGCACGCCAGCAGACAAGGAAAGTGGGAATTTAACGATGAATCCGTATACACCTGACACATTATGATTTTCGTTTTACTGATATTTTGTTTTACCGAAGATACTGATGTCAGGACGGCTAAAGTGAAAATGTAAAAAGTGCGAAGATAAGTGGTACCATTATAAAATTCAGGAACATATTTAGAGAGAATATTTTATCACAAAATTCATTTTTTATATAAAAATGTCACCTGTACGAAAGAAATTTTACTGTTTTTGAAAAAATATCTTCTTTTTTAAGATAAAATGAGAAAAAGCTCTTGCAAAAATTTCCATGATTCCCATAATATGCAGTTCATGGATAAAAATTTTTAGGAATGAGAGATAATGACGCCCAGAGATCGTGTAATTAATACCATATACCATCAAGTATCCGCACCCATCCCCACGGTTCTGAATATACCCCAGAAAGTATATCAGATTCGGAAAGAAGAGTGTGACGAACTGCGCTGTCGGTTTACATGCGATCTGGATTTTTTAGATTATCGTTTCTCGTTTAGTTCTTCAAAAACGGATTCCTCCCTTCTTCAGACGGATAACTGGGGATGTTTATGGTATAAAACACCAGACGGTATTTTCCCGGACACCGATTCTCATTTATTAAATGATGGAAATGAGCTGGAATCTTGCCTTATTCCGAAACCGTCCATTTCTGAATCTTCGATTCAAGAAGTCACAAAATTTTGTGATGGAAATCCACGTTTTATAATTCTCCAGAGTGGAATTCGCCCTTTTCGTCGGCTTCAGGCACTTTTAGGAGCTTCGCAGGCGATTACCATGATCGAACAAAGATCGGCTGTTTTACGTCATTTTTTGAACCGGCTTCATACGTATTATCTTCAGCAGTTACATGCCTGGTGCGCCACTCCAGTCGACGCAATTTGTATAGGTGATGACTGGACGGACAGTACTGGCTTACCATTTTCCTCAGAAATATGGGAAGAGCTTTTCCTGCCCATGTATTCAGAATACAGTAAAATATTACAGGAAAACGATAAGTTTACCTATTTTTCCACGGAAGGGAATATTCAGGTATTATTACCTCAATTAATCTCTGCTGGAGTGGATGTGGTACGCTGTAACACGACTTTCATTAATACAGAACGTCTCACGCATCACCATTCAGGGAAAATTACCTTCCATCTTATTTTGGATCCTCATTTTACCTCTGGAAGTACACTCGAAAGTATCTCGGAAAAAATTATGTCCATACGGTACGCGGCAGGAGATAACGGCGGAATTATCGGCGAATGTTCTTTTCTTCCCGAGGCACCTTTACGAAATATCTCCGGCGCGATGCTAAATTGGCGGCGGCGTATGCCTGTGGAAATTTAGTAACGTATGCCTGGAAATTTTAATTGACATTCTTTATATTATGCTTTTTTGCCTGTTCTCTTTATCTGGCACGAAGTTTTCATCTGTGGCATTTCTTACCTGTTTTTTGCTGACGCATTACATGATACCTTTTTTTGAATCCTTATTTTTACTCGGCCACGAAAGCTGTGTATTTTCTGTGAATCAAAAATGCCGGGAAAGCGGACAGAGAAAGTAAAAATTTATTGTGCATCAGGCATAAAACGTTTATCTTCGTAACTTTAGAAAATGAAAATTTAGCATAAAATTCAGACAAAACTCGGTTTCACACCCGATACACGATAAAATTCCGCTTCCCAGGCATTTTCAGCGAAGCAAAATGCCTGTTTTCAGAACCGCATAAAACGGAAATTTAAAGTGGAACCAGCATATTCCAGCGGAAAATATTATTTTGCCCGGGTATCTTTTATTTTAAATAGAATTAAAGTATACTTATATATACTGGTCTCATTTTAAAATTCGTTTCGCTCAGTCACAAAAACTGGCGTTTTCTGTGAAGCACGATGCCTGGGAAGCGGAATTTTATCGTACATCGAGTATAAAATGCAGAGAAAATGGAATTTTATTAGTGTATCGAGAATATACCTGACTCTCCTTTAAATTTCCATTTTGTACGGTTCTAAAAGCCGACATTTTCAGCAAAATAAAATATGCTGGCCTGCATGTCGGCTGATAGGGAAGTGAAAATTTATCGTGCATCGGGTATAAAACAAAAAGTATTCTCACCCATAAAGGTTTTTTTGTATGAAATATATTCTTGCATATGATCTTGGAACAGGCGGTAATAAAGCCTCTCTTTTTGATGAAGACGGAAAGCTGATCTCTGCCGTTTTTAAAGCGTATGATATGGTATATCCTCAGCCAGGATATTATGAACAGCGTCCGGAAGACTGGTGGAACGCCACGGTCACGGCCACTCGAGAACTGCTGGAAATTTCGCCCATTCACCCTTCAGAAATCGTATCTCTGGCCATTTCCGGGCACAGTCTGGGAGTCGTTCCGCTGCGGAAACCCTCTCTGGAAAAAAACTCTGTTTCTGATGTTACCGCAGGAAGACTCGTACGAGAAAGCACGCCCATCTGGTCGGATAAACGTCCCACGAAAGAAGCTGCACGTTTTTTTGAAAAAATTGACCCGGTTTTATGGTATATGACCACAGGAAATGGATTTCCCGCGCCTCATTATTCTGTTTTTAAAATTTTGTGGTATAAAAATTATGAACCAGAAATTTTCTCACAGATCGATAAAGTGATCGGCACAAAAGATTATATTAATTTTCGTCTGACTGGAAAAATCGCCACGGACTACAGTTATGCTTCCGGAAGTGGTGTTTATGATCTAAAAAAATGGGCATACAGCGAAGAATTTATTGATGCTGCGGGTCTTCCACATGAAATTTTTCCAGAAATCGTACCTTCCACAGAGATTTTAGGTACACTGACCCCCGCAGCGGCCGAAACACTGGGGCTCCCACAGTCCGTAATGGTTATGGCAGGAGGAGTCGACAATTCTTGCATGGCTCTGGGAGCCAAAAACACCCAGGCGGGCCGACTTTACGCCTCTCTCGGATCTTCTTCTTGGATCGCAGTTTCCGATAAAATTCCTTTACTGGATCCTCATTCAAAACCTTATGTTTTTACTCATGTTATTCCAGGAATGTTTACATCTGCGATCGGCGTTTTCTCCACGGGAACGACTTTTCGCTGGCTGAGGGACGAATTTTGCCCACACGAACAAATTCTGGCAGAAAAAGAAAATTTTAATATTTATGACTGGATGGTTCAGCAGGCCATGAAGTCTCCGCTTGGCGCGAATGGCCTGATGCTAAATCCAAGTTTCGCGGGAGGTTCTTCTCTGGATCCCTCTCCACGGATCCGGGGAGCACTGGTCGGTCTGGATCTCAGCCATACACTGCAGGATGTACTCAGAGCTGGAATGGAGGGAATCGCGATGAATATGTGCCTGGCTCTTAACGCTCTGAAAAAATTAAGCACACTGGCGGATTCCATGGTTCTTGTCGGAGGTGGCAGTCTGAACCATGATTGGTGTCAGATTTATGCCGACATCATGCAAATTTCACTGGAAAAAACGAATATCGGTCAGAGTGCCGCATCTCTGGGAGCCGCCACTCTGGCCGCCGTGGGCGCAGGAATATGGAACGACTTTTCTCAGGTGGACCGGATTCATCAGCAAGAAGCCGTTTTTCTTCCAGACAAAAATAACGGCGAAAAATATCACGTTCTGCTTAATAAGTTTCAGAAATTAAGTCATTTATTGGCGGATTTTGCAGAAACAGAATAACATTTTTCTTTAACAGAAATCCGTCTGCATTCAGAAGAGGAGCTTTATAACTCGAATGATTTCCACTAATTTCATGAATTTTCATTTTGGGTGGCTCTGAAAGCGGGCATTTTCAGGAAAGAAAAAACGCTAGAGAAGCGGACAATTATAGTGTATCGGGCATATAATACATCAGGTAAAAAACATAACTTTCCAGAAACATTTTGCTGTCACTAAAATCCCGTTTCAGACCAGGTAAAACTTAAATTGAAAGCAGAATCCGATATATAAAAAAACATAACCATATTTATACTCTGCTTCTCCTTTAAATTTTCATTTTGCGCAGCTCTGAAAGCCCGACATGTTTCGCGAAGCAAAAATACCGGAGAAGCGGAATTTTATAATACATCGGATAAATAACATAAAATTTATTAAAACATGATGAATTTACCTCCACATTCACTGAAAGTTTCTGTCGGAATGTGTACCTATAATAGCGACTCTTTTCTGGAAGAACAGCTAAAAAGTATCGCGGCACAAATACGTTTACCAGATGAAATCATCATCTGTGATGACGGTTCCACCGACAGAACTTTAGATATTTTACATTCATGGAAAGAATCTGTCTCATTCACGGTACAGATTTATCAGAACTCGAAAAATCTTGGTTACACCAAAAATTTTGAGAAAGTCATGAGACTCTGTACGGGAGATATTATTTTTCTTGCGGATCATGATGATATCTGGCGTCCAGACCGAGTTTCACTGTGTGTGGAAGAATTTCAGAAAGATGAACTTTTAGGCCTGATCACCACGAATGCCGAATTAATTGATGCAGAAGGAACGCTTCAGGCAATTACCCTGCGGGAATACATAAATCTCATGCACGTCCACCATTTTTGGTGTTTTTTCTTCCCTCCAGGAAATACCATGGAGCTGTGGACTGGCTGCACCATGGCGATTCGCCGCACTTTTTTAAATCACCTGCTGCCCATTCCAAATCATTTTGCATGCCATGACATCTGGATTTATCTGTGTATGCCTTTATATGCAAAAATAAAATATTTAGATACCTGCCTTATTCAGTATCGGCTGCACGGAGAAAATTACTCCACTGCGCCGACAGTACAAAACCTGCTGGCGCATCCTTCCCAGTGGAATTATTATAATACCATTCTAGAAACACTGGATTTTCACGGAGACCTGTTTCATCCGCTGATCGCGCAGGCAAAAAAAATGCCTGAAGGATCATTAAAACACCGTTTTTTACAGAAGTTATACCGTCATCAGAAGCATTTCGCTCGCAGAAAAAAAATCTGCCAGCATTTTTGGAAAAATATCGGAATTTTTTTGGGAGAAATTCTTAACGGAGGATATTTCTTTCATCCGCAGGGTTTTCGTTCCATGCTGTATGATTTCGTAAAAGGAAGTGGCATAAAATCATAATATTTCTGTATATTTCAGAAAAAAGTTTCGTTCATGAAGTATCATTACAGTTACTTATACTGGTTCCACTTTAAATTTCCGTTTCGTGCGACTCTGAAAGCGGGCATTTTCAGCGAAACAAAATGCCAGGGAAGCGGAAATTTATCGTATACCGGGTATATAACGTGTTTTTGTCTGTGTTTTTTTGGAAGCTATAAATTTTCATCAAAAAAACTCACAAAATTAAGGAGAACAAAAAAGTGAAAAATATTATCGTTACTGGCGGAGCTGGTTTTATCGGCACGAATTTTGTGCGGCAGTGGTTACAGACAGAAAATACGTCTGTAATCGTAATGGATAAACTTACATACGCAGGAAATTATGATTCTCTGGCAGAGCTGGAAAAAGACGCACGATTTACTTTTTATCACGCGGATATTTGTGATAAATCGGCAGTAGAAAATGCCTTTCGCTCATTTCATCCACAGGCTGTGGTACATTTCGCAGCGGAATCTCATGTCGACAGATCAATTGACGGTCCAGAAACTTTTGTAAAAACGAATGTCGTCGGCACGTTTCAGCTCCTGGAAGGTGCGCGGCATTTTCATAAAACCCTTTCGGGTGCAGAAAAAGACAGCTTCCGATTTATCCATGTTTCCACCGACGAAGTTTTCGGATCTTTAGGAAGTACCGGGAAATTTACAGAAACCACACCGTATGACCCCCGGTCTCCTTATTCCGCCAGTAAAGCTGCCAGTGACCATTTCGCGCGCGCTTATTTTCATACGTATCATCTGCCCGTACTACTTACGAACTGTTCTAATAATTATGGACCTTATCAGTTTCCGGAAAAATTAATTCCTCTGATAATTTTAAATTGTCTGGAAGGAAAACCGCTGCCTATTTATGGTGATGGGATGAATGTCCGTGACTGGATTTTTGTCGAAGATCACTGCAGCGCGATTCGCGCGGTTCTGAAGAACGGAACACCTGGAAATTCATATAATATCGGAGGAAACTGTGAAAAACCGAATATAGAAATCGTGAAAACCATCTGCCGACTGGTGGACGAAATGAAGCCAGATTTAAAACACGGCCCATGTGAAAGCCTGATTACATACGTGAAAGACCGTCCAGGTCATGATCGGCGTTATGCCATGAATAACGCAAAAATAGAAAAGGAACTGGGCTGGACACCAAGCATAAATTTTGAAACCGGCTTACGGCGTACCGTTCTTTGGTATCTTGAGCACACGGAATGGTGTGAAAGAATTACTTCTGGGGTTTATCAGAGACAGAGGCTCGGAACCCTGGAATAACTTTATGAAAAACCACTCTTCCTTCCCTTATACGCTGGTTTTTTTAAATTTCCATTTTCATGCATCCGAAAATAGGTGTTCCATATATCACACCAGGTAAAATTTATAGTGCCTCGGGTATAACACCCCCATAAAATGGAAATTTATAGTACCTCGAGTATAAATTCCAGAAGATCATACTGATTCCACATTAAATTTCCGCTTTATGCGCGGCTCTGATGGGGCATTTTGTGAAGCAAAAATACCGAGAAGCAAAGAATTTCATAATGCATCGGGTATAAAAAACATATTTTAGGAGAAAAATAAAAATGAAGAAAAAGATTTATAATTTTACCAAAACAGGAAGTGTATTCATTCTCTTTCTTATGATGGCATTTTTGATGATGTATCCTTCCACGGCCACCGCACAGAGACGCGGACGAAACTTTCGGAATCCCACACGACAGGTTTCAGCAAAAACCGAACGTCTTCCGCAAAAACAAGAACAGACAAAAAAGATAGAGCAGGACACTCCGAATACGGATACCGAAACACCCGTTCAGGAAATCTCTCCGACATCTGAGATGCAAGACAAAATTTCCAAGAAAAAAGATGAATCAGAAAATCCTAAAATATCTCATCCTGAAAAAGAAACACTTTCTAAAACAGAATCATCGAAACCTGAGGAAGAATCACAGAATGACGAAAGTCTGAGGAAACAAGAAACTGGATCCGATGAAACTTTAGAAGTGCTTTCTGAAAATATTCCGGACACAGAACGCGCTTCAGAAATTCCTGACGAAACAAAAAATCAAGAGATCACGATTTCCGAAGAATCGGCATCCGTGGAAGAACCGGAAACCCCGGAAGAAAAAACTGCTGAAATTTCTGAAACCAGAGACTCCGCCATTTCAGATAATGATTTCTTTTCCGACAGTGAAACAGAAGAAGTGGCCTCACCAGAGGAAGGACCAGAGGAATTTTCTGACTCTTCTTCTGAAGAATCTCCGGAAGATAATTTTGAGGAAGTTACGGTAATTCCTTTTGAAATGGAGGGCATGAAGCGAATTCCGATGAGCCATCTGGAAGAAGTATTAACCTTACCAGAGAATCCCTCCACAGAAAATCTCATTTCGTTTCTCATGGATCTGGAAACGTATCAGCCAGATCATGAAACAGAGAATGATACAAAAATCACTGAACTCTTTTATCAAAGAATCACCGCAGCGAAATGGCAGGCCGCGACAACTGTAATGCAAAAAGTCACAAACAAAGAATGTACAGATCCCGAAGTATGTATGCTCGCTGTAAAATCCATGCTGGAAGCGGCATTCTTTCAGCCAGAAATTTATCTTACACAGGCCAAAGAAATTCCAGATTTTTTAAGAAACTGCGGCGCGACAAAAGAAGCATGGAAAGTTGAAGAGGGCCTGCTTATGCTCGACTGCAGTCTTCAGATGCGCCAAATTACCGGGGAACAGGACAAAACAGATGAAAAACGCTCAAAACTGTTACATAAAACATGTTTAGCACTCATCTCTCATATGGAAAAAGGACTTAACGAAAATGTGGCCACGACAGATGATATAATCGCCTTAACGGTTTCTCTCATTACTTATGGCAGTTCATTCACTCCAGAACAAAAAATCACACTTTTCGAAACATTTTATCCTCTGGCCAAAAAACAGAAAGACATTTACGTCCGTTTTCACGGTCATTTAATGGAAAATGCGGTAAAACGATTACAGACACAGGGAAAACCTCTTTCTGCTTCTTTCAAAACATCTTCAGGGGAAACCATTAAAACTGAAGATTATACTGGTAAAACACTCGCGATTTACTTTTGGAGTATGGAGAATGATATTTCTCTGCAAGAAATGTCTTTACTTTTAGAATTCCACCAGTTTTACGCAGCGAAAGGTTTTGAAGTTCTCGGCATTTCCATGGATCCAGACACCGAAGAAATCCATGATTTTATTGAGGATAATCAGCTTCCCTGGAAAACAGTCGTATCTGACTCTCCAGAAGATTTTGAAGAAGAGGAAAGTTTTGCCGCATATCTTGAAACGCCAGAAATAAAACTTGGAATCCTGGAATGTCCCACGATGATCATTCTCGATTCTTCTGGAAAAGTTTTGTCCGCGGAAGCTGATCTTTTAACATTATTAGAAATTTTAGAAGAAAATTATGGAAAATTTACCCCCAGTGACACAGATGAAGAGCTGGATGAAAATCTGGAAGCAGAACTGGAGGAAGAAACCTCTGAATTAATCGAAGAATGAGGTACCTCATTTTCTGACAGCTCACACCTAAAAACTGGTTCCACTTTAAATTTTCGTTTCACGCAGTTCTGAAAGCCAGCACTTTCAGTGAAGTATACTGGTTCCAATTTAAAATTTCGTTTTGTGCGGCTCTAAACGCAGGCTTTTTCAGCGAAGCAAAAAAAGCCGGTGAAGCTAAATTTTATAATGTATCGGGTATAAAATGCCGGTGAAGCAGAGAATTTATAGTGTATCAGGTATAAAAACGTGGAAAGACCTTTCGTAAAATGGTCTCTCCACGATTTTTTTATACTCAAAATATCCTGATTCCACTTTAAATTTCCATTTTGCGCTGTCTGAAAACATGCGTTTCAGTGAAAACTAAAATGCATGAGAAGCAGGGTATTTTATAGCGCATCAGGTATATACTGGTTCCAATTTAAAATTTCGTTTTGTGCGGCTCTAAACGCAGGCATTTTCTGCGAAGCAAAAATGCTGGTGAATCGGAATTTTATAGTGCATCGGGTATAAAATATCTGGGGAATAAAAAATTATACTGCGTCAGACATAAAAATTTTCTTCAGCAGCTGGCGTTTCCACGAAAACGTTTTCCTGTGGCACGTTCTTCCAGAATCATCTCTGCGATAACCTCCGCAGCGGTATCTGCTGGCACCATCTGCACTTCTGTCTCCCAGCGCCATTTTAGTTCGATTTCATTATTCGCCAGTCCTTTCGGACCGATCACCACGCGCAGAGGAAATCCGATCAGATCCAGATCATTAAACTTCACTCCAGGCCGCGCATCCCGATCATCCAGTAAAACATCCACTCCCCGACTTTTCAAATCTTCATATAATTTTGTCGCCGCGTCCATGGTCACCGCATCCGTCACCTTCATCGGCACCACGCATACTTCATATGGAGCCAGGGAAACCGGGAAAATAATTCCCTTTTCGTCATAACTATTCTCGATTAATCCGGCCAGAATCCGAGCCACTCCGATTCCGTAACATCCCATAATAATCGGTTTCAGGACTCCCTGCTCATCCAAAAAGTTCGCACCCAGCGCGCTGGTATATTTCGTCCCCAACTTAAACACATGCCCCACTTCCAGAGCGGTTCTGATTTCCAGTTTCCCGGAGCACCGCGGACAGGCATCCCCTGCTTCCGCGTTCCGTAAATCCGCATATGCCCGGGGTGTAAAATCCCGCCCAGGATTCACGCCCGTAATATGTGCTTCCTCCGGTAAATTGGCCCCTGTCACTCCATTCACCATTCCCTCTACGCAAAAATCAGCATACACAGGCACATCTTCTTTTAAGCCGACAGGCCCCGCGAAACCCACCGGCGCCCCCGTCACTCGACGAATCACGTCTTCCGTGGCCAGCTCTACTTTCTCTGCCTTCAAAAACTTTCTCAATTTATTTTCATTCGCCTCATGATCTCCGCGTACCACCACGATTACAGGATTTCCATCCGCTTCAAAAATCATGGTTTTCATCATGTCCTGCGAACGGCACTTCAAAAATTTACTGACTGCTTCGATACTGCTGGCTCCAGGTGTTAACACCACCTTCATCTCTGCCGCTTCCACACCCTCTGGCTTCATATAATCCGTCTGGCCGATTTCTGCCTTCTCAGTATTCGCCGCATACCGACACGCCGGACACACTACGATTTTATCCTCTCCATTCGGACTCAGAACCATAAACTCATGACTCGCATCTCCCCCGATCGGACCGCTTTCCGCTTCCACAGGCAAAAAATTCAGACATGCACGTTCAAAAATCCGGTGATACGCCGCATACATTTTATCATAACTCGCATTCAGACTTTCCACATCCGTATCAAAACTGTATGCATCTTTCATCAAAAATTCACTCGTACGCATCACGCCAAATTTCGGACGCTCTTCATTCCGAAATTTTGTCTGTATCTGATAAAGTGTTATCGGTAACTGCCGATAACTGGATACCGCTTTCGACACAATATCCGTCACTGGCTCCTCATGAGTCGGACACAGCACGAACGGCGTCTGACGCCCTGCCCGAAGCGTGGAAAACTTCATCAAAACATTTCCGAAAGCATCCACACGATTCGTCTGTTCCCAGAGCGTCTGCGGACTTAAAGCCGCCATGAGAAGTTCCACACAGCCCGCGTCATCCATTTCCTCCCGTACGATTTTTTCTGCCTTCCGCAGTGATTTTAACCCCAGAGGTAAATACGCATACACTCCGGCCATGGTCTGACTGATAAGACCCGCACGCAGCATTAAAATATGAGACGGAATCTCTGCTCCATCTGGTACTTCTTTCTTCGTAACAATTAATGTATTATTCCAGCGCATAAATTATCCTAATTTCTGTTCCCTTTTTTATAAACAAAATTTCTTTTTACATTATAAACCCAGCAGATTTCCACAAAAGGGGGAGGGAGACATAAATTATACACTCATCTTTTCATCCTTATTCTGACATACCACTTTTTGTATGTATGACCTAAAAACCGACATTTTAACGAAGTATACTGGTTCCACTTTAAATTTCCGTTTTGTGCGGCTCCGGAAGCAGACATGTTCGTGAAGTAATAATACCAGGTGAGCGGAAATTTATAGTGTATCAGGTAAAAAATACCTGAACAGCAGTAATTTATGTACCTCTGTGGGTGGTATAATAACACGAAAATTATCCAGCATACATAAACTCCTCCACACTTCGCTGGCTCTTAAAGAAGGTATCTGAAGACGTAAAATGAAAACAGCACATGATTATACAGGCTCTCCTTTATACTGTTTTCACTTTAAATTTCCGTTTTGTACGGCTCCGGAAGCAGACATTTTCATAAATAAAAATACCAGGGAAGCGGAAATTTAGAGTGTATCAGGTATCATACATCGGGTATAACACCTTCTTAAATATACAAAAAAAGGCCATGAGAAATTTCCCTCTCATGACCTTCTGACAAAACTTCTTATATTTCGCTTTTATACACAGACCCTTCTTTAAATTTTCATTTTCTGTATCACCGAAAAAACAGGCTTCTCTGCGAAGTAAAAATGCAGTGAAAGTGAAATTTATAGTGCCTCTGGTATATCATACCTCATGTATAAAACATTTTATATGCTTCCTCCACTTCCGAGAGAAGTTTCTTTTAGCACAAAATGTTACACGAAATTCCATATCTATCTATTTTTTATTCTTCTGTATCACCAGTGGATCACTCTCCGAGTAAGTGAACTCCCGCTGCGTTCCATCTGGATACTTCACCAGAACTTTTACTGTTTTCACGACATTTTTTACAGGATCACCAAAAGCTGAATTATACGGATACACAGGAATAATTGACGTACCATCAAAAGCCTTTTTAACCTTCTCCGTCACATCTATTCGTGTTTTACCTGCGCCATAAGAAGCCTTTAAAATTTCCACATCTATTTTTTCAGCCGACAATAATTTTTTTCTTTCTTCCTGTAACCGCTTATTCGGATCATAATTCCGTTTTTCTTCAGACAGAACCTCCACGGGGCCCAGCGCGACTTTTTCAGAATTACCATCTTGGCGAATATTAAACCGATTAATACGCGGCGCGGTACGAATACGCGGGCGAATCGGGGGAATCGTTTCCACGGTCTTAGAATAAGGATCATACATATCCCGAATTTCTTTATCACCCAGATACGGCCCATTACAGTCCACCCAAGCGATCAGCCGTTCCGCATCTTCTTTCGAGACTTTTACATCATGATGTTCTCCGCTGATGGCATGATGTATCAGCGTACTGCACGGTGAATACGCAGAATACGGCGGTAAAGTCTTCAAATTATTAGGATCTGACGCACCATACCCTTCCACAACAAAAACTCCAGCCAGATTTATCGGCACACCTCTCTTATCCTTATCTTTAGGCTTTCCCCAGTGACAGTCACCCGAAACCAGAGTTAAATACGGTTCCGTAAATGGACTAATATCATCCGGGCGTGAAAAAACATTTCCCTTCCATGGTTTACTGGAGGGACGCTCCGTCATATTCAGTTTCGCATATGCGTCATGTTCCGGATTCTGATGACATTTTCCACAGTTTCTGTCCAGTATCGGCTGCACAAAACGTGCCCAGCTAATACTCTCCATGCCCCATGACGGCGGTACAGGGGTTACACTCGGCTTCCTCAGCGCAAGACTTATCTGACCCGTTTTCATCTCCATATTTCCACGTGTCTGAAGATTCGTTTCATGGCAGCCAAAACAGCCACGTACTTCTCCCGGCATAACATACGTAAAAGAACGCATGACATGAATCGCCATTCCATTTTCATCCAGCATTTCAAAAAATATGGCTTCTCCCGGCGGAACTCTAAAATTCACACTCCCATCTTCTTCGATCGGAACCGTACCGATAATTCGCTTCACTCCCTCCGCCTGAAATACACTCACGGCCGGACCATCATGCTGCACCGTTTTATGCCACGTGGTATACGTCTTCGGATCCATCTGAATAACACGAATATACTTCCCCTTTTCACGAAGAATCTCTGGTGCACCCTCAAAAACATTATTACTATAAAGAATACCTTCCTGAAGTTTTGGTGCCTCTCCTTCCGTAATTTCTGGCCAGGCCACCGTGTCCGGCTTTACCAGCGGAACGGACCGAGGACGCACGGGAACTCCATAATACGCATTAAAATCTCCCTCGTAAATTAATTCTTTATTCCCATAAACATCCTGTAAATAAAGATTAAAAAACCAGTTATGGTGATCTCCAGAATATAAATGCCCACCATCTCGAGCTGAAACCAAAAAATACTCTTCACTCAGTGGATGTGGTGCTTTATACGCAAAATATTTACCAGCCTGATGATAATCATATTCAGCGGGAGGATCCTGAGGTCCATTTCCTACTTCCGGCCAGTTCACTTCCCGTGTAATTCGTGAAAGACCATGAGGATAATCCATACCGCGCTCTGGGTCTATCGTTCCGATACTCCCATTAAACCACGCATGATGCCCCACCGCCGTAAACATCACCTTCTTACTGCCAGGAATGGCTTTCGCTTCCGTTAAAACATCCGGCCACACACTCTGATTTCCCCAAAAGATCTGAGAATTCGTTCCATCAGGATTCGTCGTCCATAAACTCTGTACGCGCCATAACGCTTTATCGGTATACTCCCACCGCGTATAAATCACCCGACCATCCTGTAACATGCTGGGCATGTACTCCGGTTCTCCATTCCCCGAAATGACATATATGTTTTTACCATCCGCATCACAGCGACTCAGCGCAAAAGCATGTGTCATGGGCATACAGCGGACATAAGAATGCTGACGACTACTACAAAAAATAATCTTTCCGTCCGGAGCATAAATAGGATCCAGATCATCATAATCTCCCCGTGTCAGCTGCTTCAGATCTGTTCCATCAAAATTTACTTCATAAAGATGGAACGACTTTTCTCCTTCCGGACGATAACTGAGAAGAATCTTTTTTGCATCAAAAGAAAGTTCCGGACGCCAAAAACTGCCCTTTAACTCCGGAGTTACATTCCGCTTTAATTCTCCGGGATTTAACCCGACCACAATCAATTTCCCTCCATCACATGCCATATACCCATTTCGGTGTCTGGCCTCATGTGCCCATTCATCCGTCGCGTCTCCAGGTTTCCCTTTCGGATATGGATTATCGATTAACAGTATTTCATTAAAATTTATTAATGGATTCCGAAAAACGATTTCCCTTTTCGCACGACGCACTTTCAGATAAAGCTCTTTCGCCTTTTCCTGTGTTTCCTTCTCCGAATTAATCTGTTTCTCCAGTGAATTTAACACTTCTAACTGCGGGGACAGATCCGGCGCATTTTCCATCTTCGAAATACGCTGTGAAAGTTCTCTGGCCCATTTAATCTCTTCTTTCGCCCTGGAAAATGTCGGTTTATTATCGCACTGAAAAAGCCAGTCCGTCTCCAGCTGCTTTATTCCTTTTTCTGTAGTAGGCTGATACTGGGCCTGAAGGCCAAAAGAAATACCATATAACAACAAAAAACAAAAACAAAAAACAAAAATCCTTCTCATTAACTTTCTCCTTTCAAAAATTTATAGGTGGGATTAAAAAGGAATGTAATTTTATTTTATCGAGAATTGCGACTACTTTTCAAGAGCTCCTTTTACATTTTCTTTCAAAAAAATAGAAAAAACTAAAAAATAACATCTTTTTATTCACAATCAACATGTACAAAAATCTTTATTTTAAAATTTCTGTCTCATATTTCTTTTTTTCGTTTTTTTGATTCAGATGTTTTTACCACGTAACTTCATCTTTATTCCTCATTCCAGTTACTTTTTAATTTTGTACGATCATAAAATTTACATCTCATGCAGCATATAAGGAAAATTATAATGCGCCGGGCATTTCTTGATTAAAAAGACCACATTATAATAAACACACAGAATTAATATACGCTCAGTTTTTTGTGTACATATTCTCATTTAAATTTCTGTTTTTGTGAGGCTCTGAAAGCAGGCATTTTCTTCGAAGCAAAAATGCCAGGAAAACAAAAAAAGCCGGTAAAACGGAAATTTAAAGTGAAACCAGTATATATTTAAATTTTATGTGACCACAGGAGCAGGTACTTTAAGTATCCCGAAAGTATTCCGAAATGCCGGTGAGAAGAATTCATCGCGTATCGGATATATGAAAGTGACTCTAGAAAATTAGTACAGGAAAAGTAAGATTTTCTCTGATCCGATAAAATTTTATTATGAGAGATATGAAACCCGAAGTATTTTATACCCGATTCACGATAAATTTCCGCTTCTCTGGCATTTTTGCTTCGTGGAAAATACCTGTTTTCAGAGCGCACACAAAACAGAAAAGTTTTAAAAATAGAACCCACGTATATCTCTGAGTAATTTTTAATCTTTTATTCTGATAAACCGAGGAACCGGGAGTTTTTGCCCGTAAATACGTCCATATTTTGAAACTAAAGAATAATAATCTTCATGCAAAAATTCATAAAGCTCACGGGGAGGTTTTTGTGCCAGCCATAAACTCGCCAGCTGTTCCGCATATGCATCAAAATTTTTTTGTGATCCGGAATGTGCGTAACAGCGTCCCTGAAAACGACGTATATCCCCGTCAAATTTTTCACTGATGTGCAGTAACTCATGAACTGTCGTTATCAGTTTATTTCTGAAATCCAGCAAAAGAAAACGCGGAACATAAAAATTCAGCATATAAAGATATTCGGATCCCTCTGGCGAAATCAGACGCTGCATGGTATACCGCCGCCCATTACGGCGCGTTTCCAGACTTCCATTTAAAAAACGCATGGGAGTCAGTGAAGCATAAATTCCATGAGTTTCCACATTCCTTGCCTGGCAAAACCCCACCGCCACATACTGCATATTAATATGATTTAATGCCACGACATGACGTGTCATATGCACACATATTTCCCGCATCCGCGTGGTAAAATCCAGACCTTCTTTTTCCATTTCCAGATTTAAACCTTATTTCAGTTCTTTTTTAATTTTCCAGTATATGCTTTTCTTCAGTACATCCACTTCTTCCAGTACATACCTTTCTTATACTGGTTCTCTCCTTTACATTTCCATTTTATCCGGCTCTGAATGCCGGCATTTTCAGCGAAGTAAAAACGCTAAAAAAGCGAAACTTTATCGTGCATCGGGTATAAAACATCAAAAAACGTACTCTCAAAATTTTAGGAAATCCTATTTTTTAACCCGTAATATCCTGCACGGCACGATTTTTCATTCACAGATTTTTCAGAAACCCAAAAGCACAGAACACCCTAAAAAATCTTATTTATCCAGAAAAGGCCGACACACTCTGCCTCCATCATTTCTCAGATTTACTGGTTCTCCTTTAAATTTCCGTTTTATGCGGCTCTGAAATCAGGCATTTTCAGCGAAGCAAAAACGCCAGAAAAGCGGAACTTTATCGTGCATCGGGTTCAGTTTCTCCCCAGCGGATTCCCAGCATAAGAGAATTAATTCCACTGCCGATTCCTAAAAGCGCAGAACAGCTGCCTGGCTCACAGATCCCCTGCTGAAGCCCCAGCGCCAGAGCAGACGGAAGCGCTGCGGATCCTGTATTTCCCATAAACTCCAGCGTGGAAAAATCACCCGCAGGATCCAGACCCAGTGAATTAATTACCAATTTTTGGTGTGCCTTCCCCACCTGATGACAGAAATATCGCGAAAAACTTTCACGTGTCCAGCCCAATTCTTTAAGAAATTCTGGAAAAAGCCGCCGTGCAGTATCCACACCCTGAATAAGAAGTTCTTCAGAATCCGTTTTCATACTATCACCCATACGATTTTCTTCGTCACTCTGACACAGATGACAGAACCGGGTGTTCGCCAGAACTTTCGCTCCCAGAAGATGATTTTTACTCCGACTAATATTTTTATGTGTCAGCACCATGGCCGCGCTGGCAGAGCCGATCGTCAGGGACGCGAACAGCGGCTTTATACTCTGCCGCGTCAGAGACGTATCTTCATTCATCTGCTGAATCGTCGTCTCCAGCAGAGACCGGGAATCTTCCGTCCCGACGACAATTCCCGCCTCAATTTCTCCCAGCTCGATCATATTCGCGATCTGAAGCATCCCGGTAAGAATCCCCAGACAGGCATTCGACACATCAAAAATCATACATTTTTCGGAAAGTCCCACTCCCGCATGTACTCCACAGGCCGTGGCAGGCTCCAGAAAATCCCGGCACACCGATCCATGTACCAGCGCGCCTATTTTCTCCGGTTCCAGAAAACTTTTTTCCAGCGCGTCTCTCGCCGTAATAATACTCTGCTGTCCCACACGCGTTCCCCGCGGCCACAGCCGGCGCTCTTTTATTCCCGTCATTAATTCCAGACGCCCCGAGTGCAGATGAAGACGTTCATACACAGGCTGAAGACGTGTTTCGATTTCTTCTGTCGTAACGATTTCTTCTGGAAGCCTACACACCACCGTTTCGACACATACATTTTCGTATTTCATATATATTAGCTCTATTAATTTTCTTATGCGGTCCTGCCAGCCGGCATTTTCAGTAAAATAATTTTTCTGCTGATTCTCCTTTCAATTTCCGTTTTCTGCGGCTCTGAAATACGCATCTTCAGCGAAGCAAAAATACCAGGAAAGTGAAAATTTATCGTTCATCGGGTATAAAATATACCAGAGAAACAAAAAATGGGAGAACGTCAGAAATAAACCTTCTGCTCTCGTGGTCACATAAAATGGATATAAGAAGTCTCAAAAAAAACTTTTTTTATTTTATCGTTTTTTCCAAGAAATGTAAAGGAGAATCCAGAAAATTCTCTCTCCGGCAGATTTATATACCCGATACACTATAAAATTCCGCTTCTTCGGCATTTTATTTTGCTGAAAATGCCTGCTTTCAGAACCGCAAAAAACTGAAATTTAAAGCGGAACCAGTATACGCCCGAATATATAATAGAAATGCTCTTTCAGCTTTTACTTCACGTCAGCTAAAACTGATTAAATATACTCTGATTTTATTTTAAAATTCCGCTTTATGCGGCTCCGAAAGCAGGTATTTTTTTGCGAAACAAAAACGCCGAAAAACGGGATTTTATCATGTATCAGATATAAAAATAGCTGCCTCCGTCCACATAAAACTTTCATTAATTTATGCCTGATTTCACTTCATATTAAATTTTTATTCCACCGAGAAGGCCTGCATTTTCAGCGCACTAAAATACTGGAAAAAAATCAGAAAAACACTTAAAAATCAAAACTTTTCATTTCATTTTAGTTCTGTGCAAAATCCAAAATTTTAAATTCAAGAATTTTTCCAGCGGATTTCCATTCTTCCAAAATTTTCAGTGCATCTTTTACTTTTACTGAAGAATGTGTCTTTAAAAACGCAGACATTTCTTTCTGAAGCATCTCCCGAGAAACATTTTCCGCAAAACGCACCTGAACCGTAAGAACTCTGGTAAAATCTCGTGCATTTTCATATTCTGAAATTTTTCCTAAATCCATCATTTTGGCAGGAAAATTCGGTAAAGCATTCTCCTGAGAAAAATTTTGTCCATCTGAAAGAATTTCCGTACTTTCACCGTAAACATCTGATTTATCCAGTTTTTCACTTTCTTTTAATAAATCGTCTTCCTTCTGAGTATTCATCGGAATATCTTTCGCCAGATCAAAATTCTGCATTATCGGCACGCCAGCATCTTTCATTACAGAAACTGTATTTTCATCTTTTCTTGAATATTTTCCCTGTTTTTTCGAATATATCGCCTCAGGCGGAATCATTCTCCGAGACTTTACAGGTGCCGACATTTTATTTTTTGCTTCCTTTTCAGCAAAATCTGTATTTTCCGATTTTATTTTTTGTAGTGCAGGTTCTTGCGTTACGGAACTTATCTTTTCAGCAAAATCAGCCGGATTCATTTTTGATATTTCCTGACCGTCCCGCGACACGACGCACTGCGTGTTTCTCATATAAAAATGAAACTGACTCGGTGGAGATTCCGAACGAATCTGACTCGGTGGAGATTCCGCTGACTCCATAACATCTGGTTCTGCTGGTACTTCATTACTTTTTACCGGTGCTTCATTACTTTTCGAAAGAATGGAATTCTGTCCTTCACCACGAAAAACCTGCCTGTCTGTCTGTAAAAAAGAAGGCTTTTCATCCATTTTTTGAGAGGATTCTTTTGTATTTACTGACGCACCGGCGCTCTCCGAAGCACCTCTGTCTTCATAATTTTCACTCCGAGGAGAAATTCCCAAAACATTTTCAGGAATCTCTTCTTTTTCTTCCTCAAGAATCCGGTCATCCATCCGCCCGCGCACTAAAATGGGAGGTAATCCTTCGGAAACGTTTTTCTCCTCCGCGTCCAATAATTCTCCTGACTTCCCCGTTTCTAATACCGATACATCCTTCTCTAAAAAAGTGGCTGGTACAGATTTACTTATATCACGATTTTCTTCGGAAAACGGAGACAAGAAATAAAATACCGAAAAAATCACAGCTAAACTTATCACTCCAGAAACGGCAACTATTTTTCGCCAAAAAGAATAACCTTTACGGAATTTCCAATTTTCCATCTCAGGAATTTCCACCGGTTCTTTTATTACAGACGAAAATAATCCGGAATTCTCCTGAAATTCTTTCGTGATGCCTTCTGTTTTTTCCGAAGAATTTTGAAAGAGAAATTCATTTTCAGATAATGCAGATTTTAAAAATAAACCCTGTTTTTTCTCATTCTCAGGAAACACCTGCCGTGGTAAACTGGCCAGTAAAAAACGTACTTTCATCACCGCCTGAAGCTGCTGTGTAAGCTCCGCGTCCGATTTTAATTCCGCCTGGAACGATTCCTGCTGACCCGCAGTCATTTCTCCATCCAGATATTCATGCAATTTTTGATTCGGATACTTTTCTTCCATCATTTTTTTATATTTTTTTCAAAAAATATACTGATTTCTCTTTAAATTTACTTTTTGAACGTCCCGGCCAGCAAAAATTTCCCGTATGAAAAAATACTTATACCCGTCTCACCTATAAATTTCCGCTTCACTGGCATTTTTATACCCGATACATTATAAAATTCAGCTTCACCGGCTTTTTTGCTTCGCTGAAAATGCCGGCTTTTAGAACCGCACAAAACGGAAATTTAAAGTGGAACCAGCACAAAAAACAAAATTTATAGCATATCGGATATATTCTTCCGCCGTATTTTTGCTATTTATACGGTTCTGCCTCTTCACACCACACCACCACACAAAACTCTTTTATTTACCGCACTTCTAAATCTCGTTTTTTATTCCCGCCCGCAGGTTTATCCCCTAACATTATAAATTTTAGCTTTCCCGGCATTTTTAGTGAATCAAAATATCAGAGAAGCGGAATTTTATCGTGCATCATGTAAAAATGGCGGGCAGAGGGGAGGCAGACTGACCGCAGACGAGTAAAGTGAAAATGATAACGGGCCAAAATAAAACCTGACGAACGAAATTACATTATGATTTTCACTCAAAAACTTACACATCCTTTAATTCTTTCGCCAAAATGTCTCTTGCCCGATAAATCCGACTTTTCACCGTCCCCAGCGGAATTTCCAAAATATCTGATATTACCTGATACTCCAGACCCTCCATATCCCGCAGTAAGATTACTTGCCGGAATTCATCGGGTAAATCCATAATCGCACGCCGGACATGTGCCACCACCTCTTGACGAATTAACTCTGTTTCCGGCAATTTCTGTTCCATATAAAATATATTTTCCTCCAAAATGGGCTTTTTTTTCCTCTTTCGTGAAATCGCCAAATTTATCGCAATTCTTGAAAGCCAGGTAAAAAGGGCAGACTCTCCCCTAAAGGACGCGATTTTCGTATAAAACTGCAAAAACGTTTCCTGCACACATTCCAGTGCGTCCTCACGATTCCCTGTGTAATAATACATTAAATTATATAACCGACTCTGATATTTCTCGACAAGAAAATCAAAAGCTCCTGAATCGTTTTGGCGCGCCGCCTCAAGATAAAAAGAATCACTTTCTTCCATTTCAAAAATTGGACGTTCAAAAACTATAAAAGTTCCTAAAATATATCTTAAAAGTATAAAAAAAGACTGACTTCACAGGTTTCTTTTCATGGCGCAGGCTTTTTTATATCCGATACGATACAGATTCCACTTTAAATTTCCGTTTTATGCGGCTCTAAAAGCAGGCTTTTTCAGCGAAGCAAAAAAGCCTGTGAAGCTAAATTTTATAATGTATCGGATATATAGTGTATCAGGCATATAAATTTCCGCTTCCTCAGCATTTTCAGTAAAGCAAAATGTCGAAGAAGCGGAATTTTTTTGTGTATCGAGTATAATATATTAAAAAATGCCCAGAAGAATTTTTATGTATATGAATAAAGCACTATAAAATTAAAAATACCGGTATTCATAATATTCATTTCTTTTAAATTTCCTGCGATTACCAAGACAGGCCTTTCATATATCACAAAATATCAAAAAGAAATAAAATTATCGCGCGTTATACATAACTATTTATTCTTTCTCCACCAGAGACACTTCCACATGCTCCGATTTCTGATTTTCTTCAGAACGAAACCGCTCTCGTTCATCTAAACCACCCTTTATTTCTTTACCATCCATCATAACCACACCACCATGGTCCAGCCATCCAGCAGCAGTGTTCGAAAGTAGCTCAGAATTCTTTATTTCAGTACGCGAATGTCTCTCCGTCCATAATTGTACCGCATTATTATCGCCAAGTACACTATTCATAATCCACACCGAACACGCACCCCCCACAGAAAGCCCGGCCCGAGCATTACCACGAAGTTTTACTCTGTTAAGAAAAACATTTCTCGCACTGTTCGCCGCCGCGATTCCATCATGCTGGAACCCCTGAACGATTAAATCTCGAATTTCCACTCCCTCTACATGAATCAGCGTAATTCCACACTTCATCCCAGCGCACCGTAAAGGAAAATCTCCTGGTAAATGTTCCCGTTCAGGTTTAAATAATAAATTCCCCTCATGCATACACCACTGCATCCGTTCCAATTTAATTTCCGGAATTTCATGCCCCGGCACTTCTGCTCTGCTTAACGGTTTCCCATTCAAAAACAAATTTTGATATGCGATATATTTCGGACGAAAATAAAATATCCCATTTCCATAAAACTTCCATAATTCAGGATTAATTTCCACAGAACCATCAAGAATTGCGCCATTTCCCTCCAAAATAAATGGCCCGCTCAGGGCACCACTATGATTCTTTCCAATGAATGTCACACTTTCCCGATAAGGTTCTTCATTTTTGGCCAGCACGATTCGATCTCCGGCCCGTGCGAGTTCCAGTGCACGGCGAATCGTCCGCACAGGACCATTCCCGTCCGCATTTATCGCCGTGTTCCATCCCGTAAATTCATCATTTCCTCGGATATTATCTACAAAAATATCACGCGCCATGACCTCTTGGTTTAAACCATTTAATCCAGAAAAGAAACAGACAAGAAAAAATATTTTTGATACAGTCAGGACTAAATCCTCATACCATCTATTTTTTCGTAAAAACATGGATATCCTCCCAGAAAATTACACGAAATTATCATAACAGCAGCATCTGACGCATTTCACTCAAAATTACATTAAATCATTTTCAATTTTCGGTAATTTTAACCTAATTTATCCATATTATCAAGAGATTTCACGTTTTTATCTTTATTTAAAAGAAAAATTTTTAGAAAAAAACACAATTTATGCATTTTCACTAAAAACCATTTATTTCATTTTACCCCTAAAATCATAACGCATCTCTTTCATTTCTGCTTATTTTATACTGCACAGAAATAATTTCAGATGAAACAAAATCTGTAAAGAACATATATTTATACCCGATGCACTATGAATTTTCGCTTTCCCGGCATTTTTACTTCGCTGAAAATGCCTGCTTTCAGAGCCGCACAAAACGGAAATTTAACGTGAAACCAGGATAACCACCGTTTTACCAGGCCATTTCCATCATTCCGATAATTTGTTTTGCCAGGGTTTCCATAATTTTTTGAGAAGTAGTGGCATTCGACTGCCCAGCCTCCGTAATCATCTGAGAAGTTCCGGAAACTTGAACCGCCAAGGATTCCAAATTAATATTCTGAGACTGGCGTAATTCATTCGTTCGGCGATCCACCCACTGTGCTTCCACGATAACATCCATGGTCAATTCACGAGGATCTGCCCATTTATTTTGGAACGTCACATTTTTTCGTTCCGAAACGATTTTTACTTCAAGAACCGTGTCCGCACGACTGGCCGGCACCACCTTATACGGCGTACGTGTGTTAATTTCACGTACCAGGGCTTCCGTCAGACGTTCTCCATATCCCCGCCGCCAGGTTTCATTTCCACAAATAGAGACACCGACACTCTGCACCTGGGAAGAAAACAGATTCCCATTTCCCACATGATACGTCGCACATCCCCCGCTTATGAGCAGCGCAAGAATCAAAAAACTGCGAAAAAATACATGTGACATTTTTGGACTTTCGTCTTTTACTGGTTCAAATTTTTTTATTTTCGTTTTTAGATACCGATTCACTATAAATTTCACGTTTCCAGGCATATTTTTATACCCGACGCATTATAAAATTCCACTTCTCCGGCATTTTGCTTCGCTAAAAATGTTTGCTTTTAGTGCCGCACAAAACAGAAATTTAAAGGCGAAGCAGTATAATACTTCGCTGAAAATACCGGGAAAACGGAAATTCATAGTGCATCGGGTATCACATGTTACTTCTCTGGAAATATCTTCTTTAGCCACGCAAAATAATCTGGCGGTTCATCCCGATAATCTTTAATGACCGCATAACGTTCTTTGGCGTGAACTGCCGCCTGTGTCTGCGGGTAATCTTCTATTAAAACCTGATAATAAAATCTCGCAGCTTTATACTGGCGTTTCTTTTCATAAAATTTCGCAAAATACATATCACGTTCCGCTTTCGCCTCCACAATTTGTCGCTGGGTATTACGCAATTTATCTTTTTGTTGAGACGATAACCGAGACGTAAACTGTGTCATAAGCCGCTCAATTATTTCTTCCGCATCCTCCAGACATTTCGCGTCATAAGCGGGTCCCTCATACATCAGTAATTTCGCAGATAAATTTAGTTCACATGCCTGAAGCACATGTTTACTCTGCGGATAATCTTTTATTAACTGGTCATATGTAAAAGAAGCACTTTCATAATTTCCTCGTAAATACTCGGCATTCGCCGCGGCCATTAACGCATGATCCGCCCATAAACCCCGACTGTCATGCAGGGCGATCGCCTTATATGCCTTCAGACAGTTCCCATATGTATCCGTCGTGGGACGTTCTTTATCTGTAAAATTAAAAAATTTCATCCCCCGATAATTATGAACCTGATCCATCTGATCCCAGTAACGGCCAATTAAAAATAACCGCGGTGAAACATAATCCAGATATCTGCTGGCCTCATATTTCTTCAGTAATTTCTCATAATATCTTTGTGCTCGTGAATATCTTTTAGCAAAAAACGCAGACTCCGCGCACATAAAAATCGCATCTTCCTGTAAGGCTGAGTCCGGCCAGCGCTCATCCGCAATATAAAATTTCTTTACCGCCTCATCATATTTTCCTTCGTCAAAAAACTTTATTCCTTCATTAAATGCGATAATCGCTGCGTCCTCATTCGGGTCCAGCCCTCTTAATTTCTTAAACGCAAGAGAAATCTTTTTTCCCACCTTCTCTGCGGTAAGTGTGGCCAAAGAATCTTCTTCCTCTTTCAGTTTTTCCGCCGAGGCACGGATCTTCTCTTCATCCACCTGGAACACCGGCTCCTGCTCCAATTCACTGGCCACCGTATCCAAGTAAGCCAGATCTTTCGTCTCCGTGGTCTTACCCGGTAAAGATGCGCAGCCAGATACCAGCAGAGCCAGCCAGGGGAATGACAGCACTAAAACGTATTTCAGGATGTATGACTGATATGAAAACATCTATTTTTTATCACTGTTCCAAAACCAATTAATATTTCGAATTTTTAGACCCGATTCACTTTTTGCCCGGATTCACTACAAATTTTCACTTCTTCCGAATTTCGCCGTACTTTATCTTCTGCAGTCAGAGAACTGTACCACATGAAAATAAACTGGGTACGGATTCATATTCACCATATTATTCCATCTTAATATTCACTATGATTCCATTTACCGTTTCAGCCATTTTAATGTATTTAAAGGCCGCTCCAGACGATTCGCCAGATAAAGGTTCCACATCCCACGTAACTCTCCTAAAATTTTGGGCTCCAGTTTTATCCGGTACCATAAATTATCATTCTCCGCCGACAGCTGCCGCATCATTTTTATCACCGGAATACTCAGTGATACCACCTGCCGGTGCCCTGCCCGACAATTTTTACATAATAATCCGCCCTCCAGCACCGAAAACGACACACGCTGGGGATTCTTTTCCCGTGGTCTTTCCTGCATTACCGCCCCACACTGTATGCATTCCTCAAGCATCGGCGCATACCCCAGCAGGGACATAAGGCGAAACTCAAAACGAAATAATATCCGACTTATTATCTCCGGTGGTGATTTCAGTTTCGCGTTTCTCGGAATTTTTTTATCTTCCCGAATAATTTCATTTAATGTCTGACACATCAGACGAAACAGCTCCGGCTGCGACTCCCCCATCTCCGTAAATGCGTCTATTAATTCCACGACATGAAAGCCCGCGTATATCCCCACCAGTGACTGAACCCGAAAACGACTATTTAATTTCGCCTCTGTCACCAGATCCAGCGCTCCCCCCGATTTCGGATATACCATAATCTTACACTGATTCATCGGATCCAGAGCCGAGTCAAACGAATTTTTTAACCGCCGCGCCCCTTTCGCCACACATGCTATTTTCCCTGATCCCTGTGTAAAAAATGTGACGACCATACTCGTTTCACTGAAATCGGTGGTCCTCAGAACCACGGCTTCTTCACTTACTGGCGGCATACGGCGATTTCAATAAAAAAATTATTCACTTCTGTTCTGGTTTTACTTTAAATTTCCATTTTATACGGCTCTAAAAGCAGAAAGCAAAAATACTGGGGAAACGGAATTTTATAAAATGTACCGGAAATAAAAAACGCAAAAATAATCCGTACTTTTTTATCTCCTCATAAAAATTTTCCTAAATTCAGAGAAATCTGCCGGAAAACACATGTGGAGAATACGAAAATTTCGCATTTCGCGCAATCCGAATTTTTCTTTTTTTTATAAAATTCAAGAAAAAAGTCATTCTTTTCCTCTCTTTTTATAAAATACACAGATTTCATTTCCACTTTTTCTCCATATTTCTTCTGCTGCATATGCCATTTTCGGTTTTCGCTTTTTATTTCATATCTGAGGTCCTACAAAATTTATTCTCACATTATGTAATTTATGAAATATCTTCAAAATTTAATAGTATCATATATACTGGTTCTCTCTAAATTTCCTTTTTGTGCGGATCTAAAAAAGGCATTTTCAGCGAAGTAAAATGCCGGAGAAGCGGAAATTTATAATGTATCGGGGATAAAATCATCTGGGGTGGTAAAATTTTCTCTTTTAGATAAAATATATTTCATGGATACTCTGATTTTCCTTTAAATTTCCTTTTTGTGTGACGTGGTCAGCGGAATTTTGACACAGAAACATGTTTCCCTGACCGTGAAAAACTGGCATTTCATATATATACTGGTTCCATTTTAAAATTCCGTTTTCTGCGGCTCTGAAGGTAAGCATTTTCAGCGAAATAAAATACCAGGAAAGCGGAATTTTATAGTGTATCGGGTAATAAAAAACGCGGTTTCCGCCTCTTTCAAAAAAATTTCTGATGAATACTTCACCTATAAAAATCGGTAATATTTCACTGGCTCACCCTGCCATTCAGGCCGCGCTGAGTGGGTACAGTGACTGGAGTCAGCGAAAAATCGCGCGTCGTCTGGGTGCGGCCGCGACCATCAGTGAAGTCATGCTGGACGAATTTATCCTTTCGGTTACGAAAGGTAAAAAGGCGAAACGTTATCTGCGCGTGGACGACGAAGATCATCCTGTCGGCGCACAGCTGATGGGCAGTTTACCCGAAGATTTTGCCGTGGCGGCACAAAAAGTCGTCCACTGGGGTTTTGACTGGGTGGATATAAATTTTGGATGCCCCGTGAAAAAAGTTTTAGGACGTCACCGCGGAGGTTATTTACTTTCTTCACCGCAAATCGCTTTAAAAATTATCGCCAGCGTCCGTAACACCCTTCCTCCCGAGATCCCTGTCACCGTTAAAATGCGCCGTGGAATGGATGACACACCGAAAAGTCGAGAACATTTTTTTACTATTTTTGACGGCGCCCGAAAATTGGGAATTTCTGTTTTTACCATTCATCCACGCACAGTATTACAGCGGTATGAGGGAACCAGCGACTGGAATTTTTTACGTGAATTACGCCTCTACGCTCCAGAAATTACACTCTTCGGAAGTGGGGATCTGTTTACTGCCGACGACTGTCTGAGAATGATAAAAACCACTGGCGTTCACGGCGTAACTGTCGCCCGAGGAGGAATCGGAAATCCATGGATTTTCCAGCAGTTAAACGCTATTTTTACAGGAAAACCACGCCCCGACGCTCCGAATATTACAGAACAAAAAGAAGTCATACAAGAACATTTCTCTCTCGCTTCAGAATTATATGGCTCACGCCATGCCGTTTCCATCATGAAAAAATTTTGCATGAAGTACTGCACTCTTCATCCCGAAATGGCCACCGTTCGTTCCGCATTTATTTCCGCGCGAAATGAACATGAATGGAACGCCATTTTTGATCAGTACTATAAATAATTTATTCCTTTCCACCTTCTTTTTCTTCACGTCAAAACTTTTTTGCACTTTTTATACCCGATACATTATAAAATTCCGCTTCACCGGCTTTTTTGCTTCGCTG
>JAUNBR010000131.1 GCA_030527015.1 Planctomycetia bacterium | reverse complement strand
TTCAGCGAAGCAAAAAAGCCGGTGAAGCTGAATTTTATAATGTATCGGGTATAAATGGTACACTTACTAAAATGCGCATTTTGAGTGCAAAAAATGGCGGAAAAAGTGGAAATTTATTATGTATCGCACGTAATTCTTTTTTATAAATTTCCTCTATTTTATATGCCGATTTTCATTTTTTATAAAATTTTTTGTTTCTCTGGAAAGTCTGTATTTTAAAACCGATGCACTATGAATTTTCGTTTCCCAGGCATTTTTGTTTTGCTGAAATGCCTGCTTTTAGAACCGCACAAAATGAAAATTTAAAGTGAAAACCATACAAAAAGAAAATTACGGGAAAATGTAAACATTTACCGTTTCCTGAAATAAAAAAGGCTGAGCACATAAAACGCACTCAGCCAAAATTTCGTTCGAGATAAATCGAATTATACTAGTTCCACTTTAAATTTCCGTTTTTTGCTGTTCTAAAAGCAGGCATTTTCAGCGAAACTAAATGCCGGAGAAGCGGAATTTTATAGTGTATCGGGTATAAATTATGAAAATCTTAACGACTGGTTAAAGACCTGGGTTCACGATCCAGCATCCAGCGATAACCTGCTTTTTCTTTCATCTGCTGTATCCACTGGCGAGACAGCTGGATTCGCTGCGGCGCATAAGCACCGTAAAAGTTCTGTGGAATGACTTTCAAAAATTCTTGACGCAAGCTTTCGTCATTCTGAAAAACGTCTTTTAACTGAACGACATAAAAGACAGACTTACTGATGTCAGAAGACACTCCGCATTCTGTTCCTTTAAGGGAAAATACGGTTTTCATAAAGTCTTCATTTACGCGTTTTTGTGTCGGAGTATCGATATTTGTAACAGTCGAAAGATACGGCATAACATTTTGATTAATCATGGATTCAGACTCCACCTGGCTATAAGTAAACCAGGTGAAAGGTCCGGTGGTAATTAACGCATCACCATATTTTGTCAGGAAATTCGCATTACCATTTTCCGCCGCAATTTTTTTAGCTTCTGCTTCTGCTAACGGTCTGGCCTTCTCCAATTTCCATGCCTGAAGGACTTTCTCACGCAGGTCACTGTCTCCCCATGACAGGGTTTTGGCGCTTTCCTGACGAGATTTCCAGCCGACGTATGCCGTATCTTCTTCAGGTGAAATCGCCTGGAAAGGAAAATATTCTTGTGGCGTATTAATTAAATATGGTACAAGCTGTGTGCCGGAATTAAGTTCCCAGGCGGTACCCAGTGGGGAATTCTGGAGAGTGAATTCATTATAAAATTTAGGTGGTTCCACAACTTTCATTCCATATTTAGCCGCAAAAGCCTCAAAATCTAAAACCGGCGGCTCTTCCTTCAGTAAATTTTTCTCATCACGAATTTTTGCGGAATGATACTCATTTAATTTCGTCTGAAATTTCACAAGTTCATCGTGTGCGTTTTTCATTACCGTCTGAAGCTGCATTTTTGCCTTTTCTTCTGCCAGAGTTTTTCGGATTTCTTCCTGAACCTCTTCAAAAGGAATATACTCCGGTTCCGGAGCTGCCGGCGGAACATAATTCGACAGATTATCTCCACTCATGGGAGGAAGATTCTGACCTGCCTGCAGTGAAACCAGACGGAACGGTGAGTCAGACTGACAGTCTGCTGATTCTGTGGCCGGCTCCGCAGTTTCCGCGGCTGGCTCCGTGGTTTCAGCCGGTGCGTTTTCTGTAACAGGCTCCGCAGTTTCCGCGGGTACGTTTTCCGTGGTCGGCTCAGGAGTTTCCGCAGGCGCAGTTTCC
>JAUNBR010000100.1 GCA_030527015.1 Planctomycetia bacterium | reverse complement strand
AAAAGTTCCATCTTGTCGCAGGCGAAAACTGAATTTTAAAATGGCATGAGTATAGTCAGGAAGAGAAACAGAGTATTCACCACTTACGTTATGCAGCAGCGCGCACGTGTAAAGGCACGCATCTATAACCGCAGGATACAGTTCCGGCTCTCCTTGTCTTGCTGGCCACACCAAATGACGATTCTCCTGCGAAAGAATTTGACCGACCATCTGTGATTCATCATTATAACGAACACTCTTCAGTGACTGTAAAGATGGACCATGATAAATCGAAATCTCGCCTAATTTAGGATATTTCAGCTCAAACGAATTTTTTAACTCGTCCGTCACCCATACTTTCTCCACGGGCTCCCCCGCTCCGAAAACGACCTGACATTTATAATAGGGACAATTTTCGCTAATTTTTTTACCCGCATTATTATATAGGTCACCTTTTAGCAAAACATTCCATACATTCATATCATCTGTCCGTTCCATCACACACGCCAGGCGACAAGGTGTGTCAAGCAAAAAGCTCATGCCGCGCATTATTTTCATGTCACGAATACATGAAAAAGGCTCAAGATTTAATTTTACACTCAAAACCCGACTGGCTTCAGCGATGATTTCCATCCCTATGACGACTGGCAAAATCGGTCGTCCTTTCAGCTGATGTTCCAGCAAAAAGGTATCCTTTTTCGGATCCAAAAGGCATTCCACTTCCAGCACATCTTCCGTGAGACGAGAAATATTATTTAAAAGCACCGAGGAAAATGATTTCTCTTGATTCGTTTTTTCTTGCTGTCCCACGTTTTCGACCGACTTTTCTGTTTCGTCGTTTTCGGAAGAGCGCTCTGGCAAAAGGCTCTCGTTTTTCCCACGCAAAATAATTTCAGCACACTCCTCAGGATGCAGCGTCCAGGAAATCGGAATCTGCCTCACGGTAATAATTTTTTTAATCGTCCGCAAAAATTCATCGGTCGAGGAATCCAGCGAATCACCCGTCGGAACAATCACTTCCGAGTAACCGTTTTTCAGACACGCTCTGATCCACTGAATCGCCTCAGGAAAAATTCTCTTTACACGAAACACCTTTTGCGCATCCGTCATCATTTTGGAAAGCTGCTCGTCCCGGCACGACATCAAAACAGGAGACTCCAGTTCCACTCCCTTTTCCTGAACAAGTTTTCTCAGGGCATACGCGTCCGCGTTTTGACCATAAATCATGACTTTCGGGACCACACCGTCTTCTTTATGTTTCTCGTTTTCGGACAGACTTTCAAAAATCGCCGGCAGTAAACCATCAAGAAGTTTATTAGGTATCGGCGTAATTTCCGACGCATACTCTTCATTCTGTAACTCATCCAAAAGATGATTGATTCCCTCCTGCACCGGCATCAGCGGCATACCAATCGACTTAAAGACGATCAGCGATTCAGGACGAACAGACATCCCCACCTCTCCCCACGCGTTCCAATGAATGGTGCACGTCTTACATTCCGGAAACATTTTTTCAAAACGATTTAACACTTTCGCGGAAAGATAATTCGACATTCCATAATCTGTCTGACCGTTTCCGCCAAGCCGTCCTGCCGTGGAGGCCATCATCACAAAATATTCCGGTGGATTCTCCGAAAGATTTTCTAACATGGAAAACAGACTTCCGACTTTTACGTCTAAAGTTTTCTGAACGTTCCTTCTCTCTTTTTTATCAAAAACGCCTGATTTTTCGAAACCCGCGCCATGAATCACCCCGGTAATCTTACCCTCTTTTTGAATGATATTTTTTATCAGTTCCGCCGACGCATACGAAGACGCCAAGTCACAGCAGCAGTAACGCCATTTAATTCCATCCTTGTCCAGCTGACGTAAACTAGCGTCCACCTCCAGCGCTTTTTCAACTTTTGCCCACTCCTCTGCCGGTTTCTTTTTTGCCTCAAGTGCTTCTCGAACGACCGTCTGCCGAAGGGCTTTCTTCTCACTCTCACTTAAATGACGCCACTCCGCCTTAATCTGTGGAAGGGGAGATGAGCCCACGAGATACAGCACGGCATTCCGTTCTTTTCCCAGCGCATGTGCCACTTTCGCGGTAATCCCTCTGGCACCGCCCGTAATCACCCAAACTTCTTTCGCTTCTTTTGTGGAAGCCTTTTTACGCCGTGGTGCGTTTTCCGGAAGAACGACAAGATAATGACGTTTTCCGTTTTTATAACATATATCCCCGACAGGATCCTGACAAGAAATTTCATAAATCAGACGCTCTGACACCTTTTCCGCCGTCATTTCCTCGGGAAAATCCACCGTTTTTATGTTCACGACTTTTTTGTGCGTACTGAGAATTTCCATCCGCAGATTCCTCAAAAGACCCGCGACCGCTCCTCCCTCCAGGTGTTCCGACGTCCCGCTATATCCCATGTCACCACCCATGCGTGTCGCAGCGACGATCCGTAATTTCTCCACCTGCTTTTCTGAAACAACTTTCCGGTAAATGAGCTGTAACGCCGAATAAAACGGCACGATCCATTTATCGCGCAACCGATTCCAGTCCCCCGTTTTTAACTTACATCCTGACTCATTTTCCGGCGCGACAACAAAAATATCATACGGAAGATCATCCGCCAGCAGTTCCCGTATTTTCGCTTCCAATTTTTCCGACGAATCCTCTCGAACGAAATCCTCCAGAGAGCACAGCACCGGACGACAGCCAATCTTTTCCAGTTCTTTTTGCAGGAAAACACCGATCGGCCCATTCACGTCTCCGAGAACGAACGCCTTTTTCGCGACAGTCGGTTTTACCATGCGTTCCGGTGCCTCCAGCAGACAGTCCACGTAACGCCACGTGACATTTTTCTGCCCGTCAGGCGTATAATTTTGGATACCGCGCGAATAGGCTTCTCCCGTCAAACATAAAATATCTTTACGCGCTAATTTCGAAACCTCTTCTTTCGGTTCTTCTTGAGGCACTTCCTTCTTTACCCTCGGCGTGAATTCTGATTTTACGATTTCCGCATCTGCCCGAACCGGAAAATTCGCCTGTATGCCGGAGGTTTCCGTCACGACGATCGGACGATATTCTGGCAATAAATCGTGAACCGGTATTTGCTCCCAAAGCGATTTATCATCCTCCAGAAAAAACGCATCGGGTGTGCAGGCCACCATAAGCGTCTGGGCGGTGTGATTAAACATCCACGAACAAACATTATCCACACGCAAAATCATATTAATCGTGCGGAAGGCGCCGGGCGGATGAAACTTCGTCGGTTCTAAATGCGACTTCACATCACGTAAAGCAGAAAACGCCGTCAAGGCATCTGTCGCCAAACGATTCTCTGAACCCTCTTGCGTCAGAATTTCAAGAAGACGCTGCTGCCGCAACAAAGAATGCTCCGGCGGGGCAACTTTTCCTCGTGAATTCTTTTCCACCAGCAGCTGACTGTGATTCGCCTGCGCTAAAAAATGAATATTTCCGCGATGAACCACCATTTTATCATGGTATTCGACCTGCGCGATTCTTCCGCTTCCTCCTTCGCTCAGAGCCATCGTCCAGCCGCCGATCGCGCCATTTTGATAAATCAGCTCCAGTGCCTGATCGATACTCGAACATTCCGCCAAAATCTGCCGCGTCAGAGTGGAGTGTTCTTTTAACTCGGGAACTGTCGTAAACGCGGTGGGAAAATCAAACAAAGTACAGCTACTGACACATAAACCGTGAGCGTTAAAACCGCCGATCGTACCCGCCATGCCCGTGACTCCGACAAAACAGTGTGGGATTCCATCCTGTGGATGCCGCGTCTGAAGCTGCACCTGAATACCGTCCGGAACAATTCTCTTAAACGGTAAATCCATATTACATCCATGGATTAACGCACCATTCGGAGTGGTTCCCGCGAACTGAACGCACCCACTGGCGGGCCGCCTGACTCCAGCAATTTTCCCGCCAGAGGGAGAATTGGAAACCGATGTTTCCGACGTGTTTTGTGGCACCCCTGTTCGGTAAATTTTTTTCTGTTCCATCGTGTCTTTTGTCGGGAACAAACAAATATTATGCCGAATCAGTGCTTCCATCGGCACTCCAGCTCCCTCCGCCATACCACGTATTTCTTCCAGTCCCGATTCCCCGAATCGAGTCACCAGCGACTTCTCATCCATCGCCGGTAAAGGAGGCAACATCCGTTCCGAGGCCATTCCCACGATATCCACATAACGGCGGATCATGGAGCGAATTTCCAGCGCGTACTGCTTCCCGTACTGAACCCCCATCTGGTACGGACTTCCCGACTGTCGACAAATACTGATCCCCGGAGCGCGAACGATCGGTGCCGGAATAACCACCGACGTTTCTGTTTTCTTCTCTAAAGACTCCGGAGAAACACACTTCGCCGCGGAAGGTGCCGATTTCAACTGTCGACAAATTTCCAAAAATTGTTCCGGGTCACCGCCCTTTCCGTTATCCGTCGTGAAGAAAGTCACATCGGAACAGTCCGAGAGAATTTGTTTTGCTAAATTAGTCAGTGTTTTCTTGGGCCCGATTTCCACAAATCGCCGACATCCATTATTATACGCCTTACGCACCATCTGAATAAAATCCACAGGTTTCGTCATCTGCTGAATAAGATTCGCACGGAAAATATCCGGATCCGATTCAAAATTACCCGTGACGGAACTTAATAACGCGATGGAAGGTAAATGAAAAACGAAAGGCTTCACAGCTTCCGCAAAAGGTTTACACACTCCCTCCACCAGCGGAGAATGAAATGCCGCGGGAATCGGAAGTATCAGCGCTAAACGCTGATGCTCCAACAAAAAGGCTTCCATTTTTTTAATTGCTTCATAAGTTCCGGAAATAATCGTCTGCGTCGGCGCGTTTCGATTCGAAACATAAAGTGTGCTCGCCGAATCTGGAATCGCGTTCATCGCCTCTTGAATCTGATCCTCCGAGGCGTTCGTCGAAAGCATGGTCGTCCGAGTTCTCCTGGCGGTAAATGCCTCTAAAACCTGCTCGATCGCTCGGCAGCGTTTCTCCGTAACCTCCGCAGCGGTCTGAAAATCCCACACACCGGCCGCGACCATGGCAGGATATTCCCCGTACGAATGCCCCAATAAAATATCCGGCTTAATTCCTTGTCGCGAATATAACTGATAAATAAATGTGTCGGCCATCAAAAGAGAAAGCTGTGTGCGGAACGTATCCTTTCCCAACTTATTTCCCTCGGACCACAGTACCGTTTTGAAGTCCGGTAAATGAATTTCCTGCAAAAGTGCGTCCATTTCAGAAATAATATCCGCCGCGCCGGGAAGCGTCTGAAAATTACTCATCATATTCGGGTACTGTGCGCCCTGCCCCGTAAAAAGAAACGCGACACGGTCTTTATTTTTCTCTGCCCGTAATGAATCTTTTATTTTAATCTCGACTTCCTGAACAGGAACATCCGTCAATTCTTTTTGAGATATATCTTTTTGAGACATATCTTTTTCTATTAAATTTTGACTTTTTTTATTATGTAAATAAGAGAATGAATTTTCCATTCTAATTTCGAAATTCACACCATCCCTGTCCTCGTGTTTTATAAGAACAGAAACTGGCTTTTCGGTGTCCGATTCTTTTCCGTCCGAGATGAAACTCTTTTCGTTTCCCACGCCGTTTTCCACATTTTCGGATGCTAAAAAAGACGGGAAATCCCTCGAAAATCGTCTCATATCCAGCGCGGCCGCCGCCAGGTAAACCCCACCGTTCATCGGGCCAAAATCCCCCATAATCTGCTGAATCGCTTCACAAAAACCTGAATCACTTTCTCCTGAAAACGCGTCCGTGACCGTGGTTTGATTTTCTCGATTCGCAGAACATCCCTTTTCGGTGTACGTCGCCGCATGAATGTCGTCTATGATCGCGTAAATGGTGTCGCCAGCCGCCAGTGCATCTTCCGCCCGCTTCAGAACAAAAGCGACGGATCCCTCCGCAGGAGGATTCACATCTTGACGCCCAGCACCCTCACGGTACTTCTCCAGTTTCGTACCCTGACACCGAACGCCGGAAGCGCACAGAGCCACTTCCGCTTCACCGTCACGCAAAAGAGAACACGCCGTTTTTAACGCCATCAGTGACGCGGAATATCCACCATCCAGAGTTAAAACCGGTCCCATTAAATCATATGATTTCGCGATTCGCGTCCCGAGTGTGCTGATGGAAAATCCACCGGTGACATCTTCTTTATTCGAAAATTTCTGGAAAAAATCATTTTCAAAACATGTCAGCACCTCATCCGCCTTTTCTTCATCCACAGCCAATTTTTCCATGGATTTAGACATGGAATCTTTGATTTCCACCAATTTATCGGAAGGAAAAGACGCGCGAATAAAATCCGAATTCGTCATCGTGCCGACGACCACCGCCGTTTTCGCACGATCCCATTTTTCCGGGGAAGCCAGTGACGCTTTAATATTTTTCGGTAGTCCCGCGGCGTCAATCGCCTGATCCACGGCATCTAAAATCCAAAACTGCAGCGGATGCGCCGCGGCGATATGTTTCGGCGGAATCTGATGCCTTTTCCAATCATACTGAAAATTTTCCACGAAGCCGGCGCGAATTTTTTCTCGACGAAATCTCGCGATTTTCTCCGTATCCAGAAGTAAATCTGCGCGATCTGTAGGAATTTCCGAAAGCGCGCTCTGTCCACTCTGAATCCTCTGCCGAAGCTCGCTGCCTCCCGTCGCCCCGGGAAGAACGCACCCGATACCTATCACCGCCACCGCCGATGCACTCTTTTCACGCTTTTCATCTGACTGTTCCACCGATTTTTTCGCAGCTGCCTCTGGCCCTTCCAGCAGCACCGTGGCGTTTAATCCACCGATTCCAAAAGCGTTAATCATGGCCATTCGCGGCCTCTCACTTTCTTTCTTTGGCCACGAAATCGGTTTCAGCGGAACATATAAAGGTGATTCATCCCACGAAAATCGCTCCGTGGGCTGCTGAAACGAAACTTGAGGAAGGATCACTTCATTCTTAAACGATTCTAAAATTTTTATGATTCCCGTGGCACCCGCCGCTTCCAGCAGATGCCCGATATTCGCCTTCACGCTGGTAATCGGCACCGCGTTCTTTTTCAAGTTAAGTCGCGAAAACGCCATTTTAATCGCCTGAAGTTCCGAGGCGTCCCCCAGGGAGGTACTTGTTGCATGCGCTTCCACCCAATCTGGAAAAACGGTTTCATTCACTCCCGCGCTTTTCATCGCCCGAGAAATGGCCAGAGCCTGTCCCTCCGACATGGGCGCCCAAAGTCCTTTTCCCTTCCCGTCACACGAGGCACCGACGCCCCGGATAACTCCCAGTATGGGATTTCCCGCGGCAATCGCTCTGGAAAGAGGCCTGACCAGTAAATACGAACATCCCTCCCCTATCACCAGTCCATCCGCGCGCTGATCCATCGGGAAAGACCCCACCGAAGAACTGGCCTGATTATAACTGAACAAACAGAGGCAGCCTTTCGATAAAACGGACATGCCGCCACACAAAGCGAAACCATCTGGATTTTCACTTAAATAACGCGACGCAAAATACAGAGCTGCAAGTGACGACGAACAGGCATTATCAAAACAGTAGCCGATACCTTCTAAATGAAACAGACGCTGAATTTGTCGAATGCTCTGATGGGGATCATCATCACCACAATTTTCATAAAGGAACGCCAGCTCCTTTTGTGACTGTTTAACATATGCTTCTAAATCGGCACAAATAATTTCTTTTTCTTTCGACGATAAATTTTTTCCCGACCTGGAAATCATTTCCCGCAGAAACGGTAACGCCCTCTCGACATTATAATAAATATGGCTTTCCGTCGTGCGAACCATTCCCGTAAAAACCCCCACATGCCGGTTCGGAAGCGCAAAAGGATTTAGCCCTGCGCTGCGAATCGCCTCATACGCAACATAAGAAGGAATGAGTCTGCCCGTGTCGGTATCCAAAGCATCCCGCGAAAAACCATGATTCACGAGGGTTTCGATAAATCGAGGCTTTATGTTCTTGTTAAAATTCTGAAAATCAATTTTCGCACCTATAAAGGAATTCGTTTTCCCCCACTGTCCCCCTTTTTCGGCAGGATAAGTCGCACCCAAAATCCGATCTTTCCTTAAGTCTGTAATCGAAATTTTCCCCGCAGAAATATTATTCCAAAACTCTTCCACGCTGTTCGCACCGGGAAGAATGCATGCGGAACCGATGACCGCTAAAGGCTCACGCTCAAAATTTGCCATAAAATCCTTTCTCCAAAATGTTTTTTTAAAAAAGTCTGTTTATTTGGCTTATGATATTTATTTTACCACAATTACCCATAATATCAAGTGATATTTTCAAAAATTCTGGAAAAATTACAAATAAACATTCCGTGCAAAAATTTTAACAATATTTCTGATAGATTTTCCTTTTTTAAAATACTTTTGGACATTTATCTGTACTACAGTAAAGTTATTTGATGTTTATTGACTAATCTTGTTCTATCTTTTATAATAATGCACGTATCTCCATACCATATTACTAGTAAAACTGTAGTTTTCCATACCATGAATGGATGAGTAACCCATTTACATTAATTTTAGAGCATAAAACAAAATATAAGAACATAAATAAATATGGAATGGAATAGTAGGTTTATCGGAAACAAGTATCGTGAACAGATAAGATTTTTTATAAATATTTAAACATGAATATCCAGACCAACCAACTTTACCGTTTAACATCTTTTGAAAAATACATGATTTTAGATGATCATCCGAATAATCCCATGACTTTTTTAATGGAATGGGCATTTATCGGGAAGATCCACCGCGAAACGCTCATTCAGGCGTATCACCAGACGGTCCAAAACGAACCTTTTTTTCGTGCGATTTTAATTAAAAAAAAGAGTCGTTTTTTTTGGAGCCTTCAGCAAAACGCGAGCGTCCCACTCTGTTTCCAGCATTCTGATTCGTCGATTGTTTCCAGCGAGGGTAATTATTCCATCACGAAAGTATCTCCCGAAGAAAATAACGGAAAAATCATCATTCGAGAACATCCGGACGGCGTAAGTTTTTTGGTTTACATGCACCACGCGACCGGTGACGGACTGGGCGTTCACCAATTTTTTTCCACGTGGATGAAAGAATATGATTTACTTCTGCATGGAAAGAACTCGGATTCCAACAAAAATACTTATCCCGACGTTTCGCTTTTTCCTCACAGGGAAGAAGCGCATTTTATTCCACCGGAAAAAATTTCATGCTGGACCGCCATGCGGGAATTATACCAGGGAATCATTCAGTGGTTTTTTCGCCGGCCGTTTCCTTTAATTTCTTCGACTTCCACGACGCCGCAGAGCCGAACGGACGAATCTTTTATGCTCTGGCGAAAAATTCCCGCTGAAATTTTTTTGGCGTATAAATCCGCTGCAAAAAATCATGGCGTCAGTACAAATTCCATGATGATGCGCGACATGTACCTTGTGCTTAGAGACTGGTTCCAAGAAAATCTTCCTGCCGGGAAAAATCTTTTTCGCGACCGTCGCTGGTTCCGTATGCTCGTTCCCATGAATTTACGCACTGAATTTCATCAAAAAATGCCTTGCGCGAATATTCTGGGATACATTTTTTTAGACAGAAAACCCTCCGCCTGTGGCCGTGGGACAGAATTCCTGCAAGAAATCCATCGTGACATGGCGCATTGTCGAAAATGGAACATCGGGCACGCCTTCATTGACGGACTGCATCTCGTGGAAAAAATTCCTGGCCTGCTGCCGCGACTGACCTCGGATAAATTCTGCCACAGCACGATCGTTTTATCCTCCGTCGGAAATATCTGTAAATCGTCACCGCAGGAAGAATATCAGAAAAATGACGACATCCGAATTTTAGGCGAATATCCTTTAGAATTAATCCGAATTTTGGGTGCGCCGCCGACTCGACCGCACACGCCTTTATCTTTTGGCGTCATACAGCACCAATCCGACATGTTTATTTCCTGTCGACATGACTCCAAAATCATGGACGAAACGCAGACGCAGAAATTTTTTGATAAATTCATCGAAGAAATGAAGAAGACGATAAAAATTTCGACTGAAAATTAATCCATTTCATTTTTTAATCGCAGCGCAAAGTATGAAATCGTGACCGTGTCACTGTATGTGGAAGCCGTGACCTCCAAACAAAAAGTGTGGCACCGTGACCCACACATGAACCCGTAGTCCCGGATGAAGCGTCGAAGGACGTTCCGTCGTGTTTTGATTTTTCTGC
>JAUNBR010000099.1 GCA_030527015.1 Planctomycetia bacterium | reverse complement strand
TCGTGCAAATTTTGACAAAACTTTTGCGAAATTTTAAAATGGAATGAGTATACTTTTACTGATAAGGGCGGCTCAAAAGTTCCGTCAATCACGAATAGACTTTACATTACAGCCTTTGAGGATTTGAAAAAATGACTTTTTTTCTAGCCTTTTTTGTTTTAGTTTTTTTTCTAGTTGTTCTTTTTTCGATTAATTCGTCACGAAAAATCGAAGAACGAAACTCATATAATTATAGCGTCGTTCCTTTAATGACTCCGGCGGAAATTGATTTTTATAATATTCTTGTGAAAATTATTTCTGACGATTTTTTACTTTTTTCAAAAACTGGACTTTGGGCGGTCATTCGAAATAACGAGCATGATCGTAAGAGCTGGAATAAAATTTCCCAAAAACATCTGGATTTCATCATCGTTTTTATGATGTTGAGGACTTAAAATCAAGCGTTTTTGCGGTTTTGAGGAAATAGCCGACAACACATAAGATAAATTTTATGTAGGGGTACAAAAAGGAAGTACCAAATCCTCTAAATCTTTGACTGCATAACCTTTTTTAACTCCAACTCGAAGAATCGGAATTTTAGCACTTTCAAGAATTTGATTTTTAGTTTCATCACGTTTCGTCGAGCCATAAGACTTATGAGATTTATCGTCTAATTCAATTACTAACACCGGCTGAAAATCTTTATTGGTAATAACAAAATCCAGATGTTTCTGCGAAATTTTTGGCCAACCGGAAGATTCGTTATTTCGAACAATCGCCCAAAGTCCTAATTTAGGAAAAAGGTAAAACCCCTTAGGAACAGCTTGAATCAATGATTGATAAAATAAATTTTCTACTGGTGATAAAACAGAAACAGCACGATAGGTTACCATTCCCGTCTGTTTTTTCGACTTTCCTGGAATTTGTATCCACACTATCAACAACACAGCAAAAATGACCGCCACGATACAAAAAAGAATTACAAGAGGTGTTATAAATATTCCCATAATGAACTCCTCAGATTAAGCTCGACCACGACCTTTCGATTCTGCGAAAACCACAGGTTCAAAAGCCGTAATTTGTGGAACTGTCTTTAAAGTAGTTTGTCGGCTCCCATTCCGAGATTCAGAAACTGTATAAGATATAAGAATACCTGATACTTTTAATAAATCGCCTTTCTTTAAATTTCGAAAAACTTCTTCCGTACATGTAACTGATAATGGACCGCCATAACATATAACATCTAAAGTATAAACATTCTCACCATCTGTAGAACGGACATAACTACGTTTACTTTGAATCAAAACGTCACCGCCAAAAATACAACCGCGGTACTTTTCTTCAACAGTAGGCTCTTTGTAACCCTCTTCATCAGAACACACAACCTGAACCGTTTTAATTTTTACCGTACCATTAACCGTCGGCTGAACGATACCATAAAATCGACAATCTGAACCAATTCTCATCCGTTCAAAACGTCGAAGCTCCTCCGAAACCACGGGCAAAGATACCTTTCCACCAAAATAATCCAATCGCACAAAATGCAAATTTTCACCATTTTCTTCAAAAGAAGTAATTCCTGAAAACGTCCCGCAAGCTACAAATTGTAAATAATTGTTCATAGTACACCTTTCATTATAATAATTTAACAAACTGTTACAATACCAATTTTCAGTAAAAACCAAAAATTTCCTATATTTTTTCTGGAATTTCCTTATTTCTTAAGTCAAATTCTCTAATTTTTAACCAAACAGTAATTAACTCATCATTCTTTTGTAAATTCATTGAAAGAATTCCCAAACCTGAAGAATCTTCTTTTTTCTTAACGCATCCGAGGAAATAAACTCCAGTATCACGTACTAAAATACCAGGCAAAGAAAGTGCACTTTTCGAAATTACAGGATTACCATTTTCATCATTTTCACCAAATGAAGAAATTGACAAGTCAAAATCACAAGATAAAAAGTCAGAAGTATGTTTATTCACTTTCATCCTTATATTCATTCCATCCGTAATTGATTCAAAAGAAGTCGTAGAAACATAGCCCTCAGAACTTACAGCCTTTATTTCCCGAACCCGCTCTGTTCCAACCTGAAAAATTCCCTCACGTCCTTCCGAAAGATAAAGTATCGGACGAGTTTCAGATGACAGATTTACACGAGTTCCGGTGACCTCTAAATACATCGAAAACAAATTTTTAATATTAACAGGTGTTGAAAACAAATCAACATTTTTGGCCTCTAGTCTTGCCTGTAAATCAAGCAAATCAGAATTTTTCATGCGTAAAAAATAAACTTCTGCCACATAAGAACAAGAAGAATTTTCTCGAATCTTTTCACAAACCGAATGTATTTTTTTAACCTGATCTAAATAATCAGAAACCAAAATACAATTACCTATAGATGAAATTCGCCCAAACTCACTACAACAACCCTCTAAACTTTTAACACATTCACTAACATCAGAAGAAGGACTGCGAACAACAAGACTAACTATATCAGAACGAGAACCGACCCCAATAAAAAAAACACCTTCTCCCAAATTTACCAACTGCATATTATATCGCCGAGAAATCGCCAATAGAAGCTGACTAATAGAAACATCCGTATATACTCCAGAAATAACCGTTTCATCCGCATCCAAACCCCAAACAATCGTAACTCCGCTTTCAGCAGAAATATTACTCATCGCCACTCCAAAAGGCACATTATCAAATGACATGCTCACAGTGCCCGTAAAATCTAAAAAGTTTTCATTTTTAATTTGTGTTTTCTGAAAATGATAATTCTCCAGAGATGGTATGGTTAACACCCTTGCTGTCTGGCAACCGCTGATAAAAAACAGAACGATTAACATAATCCACAGACTGAATTTTTTTACCATTTAATATCTCTCCAATTCGCTTTTTCCCGGATTCAGTCACTACATAATCTTTGCCATAAATTAAAATTCTTCCTTCTTTTATTTCTTTGGTTATCTCTTCACTACGAGAAGAGCAGGGGAGCGATTTTTCAGATAGTTTCACTGAAGTCTGTACTGACGGATTCATTTCAGGTTTTATTGAACTACTTATAATTTGTGGAAAATCGACCATCACAACAAAAACCATACGACAAAGTATAAAAACTATTCCACATTTTATTCCTAACTGCAAAGCATGTTTTTTAGCGAACCAAAACAACGAACCAACAGGTGATAAATTGAGACTTACCGTGTCAGAATCAGCGTTTCCATATGCATGGGATTTATATAATGCAAAAATTTCTGGAATCAATAAAATATTGTATTCAGCGTCTTTATGCAACGCACGATTTATATAATTGCCCTCGACGATTGTGACCGCTTGTGTATAAAAACCGAAAGCTTCTTTAACAACATCTAAGTCCTTAATAGGAATTCCTAAAAAAGGAATTGTTTTCGTTTTCACGTTTACAACATTTTTCTGTTTCGAAGCCATACACAAAATATTTTTATGAATTGTATCTGTGTGCTGTGTAATAAAAGTTATATCCTGTCCTTGATGCCGATGCTGACTGATATATTTTGTAAAACTCGCCATATAATCTTTCCCTCCAATACCGACGGAAGGAATTAACTCATGAACCTCATCCAAAACAACGTACGTATAAGACGGAATATCATGCCACCACTCATAGGCCGAACCATCACGCAAGAAAAAGTCAGAATCAAGTAAAGTAATATATTTCTTAACATCAACATCCTGACCAAGATGGCGCTTTATATAGTCTTGACATGCATCTAAATTTAGTTTCAGATTCGTATAAATTGACATCTGAAAAGGTGTGCTATTACGTACCTCATACGCACACCAATCACATAATTTTTCAGCTATCTGCTTAACAGCTAGATATGACTTCCCCGAACCCGGTTTACCTACTATCACCTCTATCATACTCAACTCCCCGAAACTGTAGGAATCCAACTTTTAACAAGTTTATAAACACTCCAAACTAACAAAATACTAAAATAGAGACTACCACAAATGACCATCTCGGAAAGAGGTAAAATGGCATTAAAACAACCACAATATTTCGCAACAGTCGAAGCAGATGAAAACATTCCATCAATTGCAACCGGTGGTAAAAGCTCTAGAAAAAAAAGATAAAAATCAACGACTTTAACCAGTATCCAATCTAAAGCATAATAAAAAGCAAACTGAAATTTCGCAACGCACCAATAAATTAAATCAACTATCCACTGACCGACAGCGCAAATCAATCCCCAAAAAAAATCAAATACATTAACAAAAAAATCATAGAAGACATCAAAAAGCGACTTTATCGCATTCCATAGCCACTGAAAAAAAGAACCTAACATCAAGTAAAAATCCTTAAAATGAGTGTCCCAGTTTCAAAATAAATAAAAAAAACTGCTAAATTACGAAGTATAATCACAAAAGAATTATTTGCAATTGCTCTGAAATCAATATTTGTATCATAGTCAGAATAATTATTTCCACATAATGCCGACGGACTAAATCTTAATGGAATAACAGGAAGAGGGCCGCTACCATTAATATATCCAAGAACTTGTTTCATCTTTTCGAATGGAATTTTTTCTGATAAAGGATCAAAAGTATCTTTCCACAATTTTTCTTTTTCAAATTCAAAAGATGCATTTTTCCAATCACCATAAGCAGAAATATAAGTACCTTCCCATATAGGTGGATCAAGTGATTCTAGATAATAATTTGGCATCTGATGTGATAAATCTTCTAAATATGGAGATTCAGGCGGATAACCTAAATCAAGAGTTACATCCACATTCACTGTAACAGTATTTTCATCAATTGTTACAGAACCACTACTGCCGCTATCTCCGCCAGAATCACCTGTTTCAGAACCACTACTGCCGCTATCTCCGCCAGAATCACCGCCACTGCTAGGCACATACATTTTTTTTACAATCGAAGAAAAAAGAGAAGGGGTAAAGACATCATCAAGAAAAAGCGTTTGAATATATTTTGCTTCTTCTTCGGTATGTGTCAAAGAAGTACCAAAACATATATAATAACCTACAATGGAACCATTCTCATATACACGAATCAAACCAGTTCCACCATAATAAGAGATATCAGGCGTTGAAGGAAATAAAGTAGGCATATAATATATAGTCACAGTTTCGCCCGTGCCACTCTCAATGAAACAATCCCAATCATAAGAGCAAATAGGTAAATCATCAATAAAGTTCTGATTATGCATATTTAAAGACCAACAATCGGAAGGAATTTCACCATAAACGACAGGTGACCAAATGAAAAATAAAATACATAAAAGAAACTTTTTCATTGTTTACCTCGATTTCTGCATAAATGCGATATACAAAAGAATCCCAACTGAAAGAGCACTTCCAAAATACATATAAATCAGATAATACTGAATATCTGTCAGAGCCTGTAATATTTCTACGAAAGTATTTTCATCCATAATTTACCTCAAAAAAAACCTGCCCGAAGGCAGGCTGAATTAAAAACAAGCTACTTTCCAGCTGAACGAATTTTCCGCCAAATAAGTAAAACACCCCAACATCCTGCAGCAATTCCAAGAGCCGCGACAATTGCACTGGCCAAAGAACTAGCTAATGTCGAAATCATTGACGTAAAATCAATTCCTGATAAATCACTAGGCACACTAACCGCTGTATTGCCCTGAGCTATTACGAGACATGGTAGGGCACAGAGGATAGCACCAAATAAAAAAGGAATTAAAGATTTTTTCATTTTCATTAATTTTTACTCCATACATTTTTGACATGCTTGTAAAGTTAAATGTGAGAAATTAACTAAATAAGCTAAAATAAAACCAATAAACACAACAACGAAATAATGCATTATTTTACCTCCTGTATACATACTTTCGAACATATTATTATAGTACTTGAACAGAAAAAAAGAAATTTTTTTTACTTTTTTTATCCTTATTTTTACGGTATTTTATAATAAATAATTCATCATGATTTCCCATTTTTACACTTTCTGTTACCATTTCTGTAAAACTTTCGGCGTACCCGGAAACCTTAAACCCGCTTCCGCGCGAAAAATTCCCATGAGAGGAAGAAAACAGGTATTCCAACACTAAATTAGAAGAAAATCATTACCGCTTCCATGCGAAAAATTCAATTATACTCTGGCGGCGTATGGCCGCACTCCGGCTGGCGCCGCACATGAAAATCTAATATAAACCATCCATAACTATATCTAGAACGCCCCATCTTCTTCAGGCGGCTCGTTGGCCGCCTATACACAGTAAAGACGCTCAAATATATCTACACTCTTTTTAACTGAAATCTCACCATTCGGTATATATGATTGAGTAACCTCCCTGTCAATTTGCCGTAACTGTGCACGCTGTGTCAAACGCAACTTATTCTGTTCTAATATCTTAAACACATAATTTAAAACTTGTTCTGTACTCTCGATTTCTGAAAGCTCCAAAGATGCTGCACTGCTGAGCGTCCCCAGTGCCATCGTGATAAGTCTTTCAACCCTTGAAACTGACCTCGGAGAACGATATGACTTTATCTGTTTACGATTCTTTGTATCCGTTTCTTTTCCAAAATAATAAAAAAAACGATTACATATATCTTCCCATAACGGATGAATTTTCTGTTCTCGTTCACTGCCACGAACCTTCGGATTTTCCAATATCCGAAACCACTCCAAACATGCAATTTCAATTAACGCGAGCTGACTTTTACGTAAATCATCAATAGTCGTAATGCCATATCTCTTTAAAAAATCTCGACGAAACCGAAACTCCACTCGCGTTAAATTTTCAGAAGCTACCTCCGACAAAACGTAATTCTGAAAAAGTGAAAAATAAACTGGATCTACACTGGAAAGCTGCGCTAGTTTATCATATACACATAATTCCATCGTCTTTGATTTAATACTAATCGTTTCTAAACGTGCCGTTTTTAGATTAAAATGAGTTTCCATCTTCCCACGGCAAAGAGTAACTACCCTATCACCGCGCATAGAAAAAAATATATCCTCTATATCATGAGGTGTTAAAACCTGCATATCCACACGAGAAATAATTTCTCTTTCTTTACGAAATCCAAGACAATGGAGCCAGAAACAAAACGAATCATACACCTCAAAAAGATTTTTGTTAATTAGTGAAGCGAAGCCAAAACGCACGCGAACCGGCGCAATATTACCACGCGCATTACTATGAAAATAAACTTTAAGCCCACAAAACTCAACAACATATTTATAAACACAACCTCCGCAACGTGCTCCAGTCATGGAAACCTTGACTACATAACCCGCCAAATCTACATACTGGCTGAGTTCATCACCATCCGCAGCTAATGTTTTTGCTTTTTCTAACTGCTTAATTAAGTCAGCAAAACCAAAACGCCAAATACCATATACACCTAACTCGACTCCACCATCATAACCACCCCAAGTATCCGGATAAATTCCACTTCCATGGTACTTGACCAGCCCCCTGTTAGTGAATGGGGGCAACGATATTTTTTTTTCTGACATCGGTGCCCCTACAGTGCATCCGACGTCAGAAAAAAAAACATCTTTATCACTACATTCAAAATCCATTTCCCTGTCGTACTGCTCAATAATTTCTCCATCTGATCGACCGTCGCTTATATTTTTACAAACAATTAATACTTGAGAAATAAATTTATCGTGTAATGATAAAGATGACATTTAAACCCTCTCTAAAAAACGAACTCCTAAAATTTCAGTTGAAGAAAATCCATTTTTAATGAAAAACCTAACCAACAATTCTTCACGATATTTTTCATATCCAGGCAGTGCCAAACGTATAGAAACACCGGGATAAAGCTTATCACATTTTTTTAAAAAATACCGAAGCATCTGGCTACCAAAACCCTGACAGCGAAATTCCGGGAAAATTTCAAAATATATAATCTGAATATGTCTGTTTACCTCAATAACAAAATCCTCTTCATCAATCTCTAAATGCCAATAAGGCCGACGAAGATAATCACAGCCATGACAGTAAACTAATTTTCCAAATGGTGTTTTTATTTCTTGCCATTCTTCCTGCATAAAACATCCCTTTCATATGTAGAATTACCAAAACTTGTAACAATAACTCTCTTAGCTGCCTCCATTTCAACTATTTTTTCCAATAAAGTTTCAATGAACGGAATAAGAGAACAAGGTATACGAATTAATTTTGTTGGTTCACCATAACGGCCTGAACCGACAGGGCGGCACGCTGGCCGACGCCTCATTTTACCGTCTTCATCGTAATGAACGACTAAACCATGCGAATAACTTTTTTTCATATGAATCCCTTTCTATTTTTGTAAATTAAATAATTTCTGAGGAATAACGTTATTTATATATTCTACAACACATAAGATAAATTATCGGACGTTCATAATACATCATCTTTTTGCATTTCTTTCTAGAATTTTTACTGACTCTCGTTTATATTTCCGTTTTCTGGGCGCTGAAAGCACACACGTTTTTTTAGCGCGTAGCAAAATGCTGGAGAAGCGGATCCACTGTCTGAAATTTTTTGGATGCGAAATTTTTTAGTGCATTGAGAAAAAATTTTTGAAAGATATGCCCCATCTCAAAATATTCTGTCTCACTTTAAATTTCTGTTTTTACGAAAACACGTGAGTCGTGGTACGTAGCTTTGATGGCGGTTTTAAAAGCGGAACTCTTAAAAAACTCTCTAAAAAAATGCGGATCTACCTCTTTGGATTTTTTTTCTAAAACGCTTTTTATATCCGATTCACTATGGAATTTTCTTTTTCCCGGCATTTTGTTTGCTAAAAATTCCCGTGCTTTCAGTGTCACTCAAAACGGAAATTGAATGCGGAATCTGCTTTATAATTTGACAATTTTTATACATGTAACACACTGTTTTCGTAAGTAATGTTCATTATAATTATGAAGTTTTTCTCTTTCAGTTTATAATTCATTTTTGCCTGCTGGTGGGCGATTTTTTTCATGAAATCTGATAAGATAAAATATCTATTTTTTGACGCATCATGATTTTCTTCACCACCGAGTTTTGCTTTAAGAAACATCTGCTTTTTGAGCTGTGGCAACTTATTTCTCTGCGTCACGACTTTTCTCAACATTTTAAGTTTTTCAAGAGATGGATTTCGTCCAAAAAAGTTCACCCGTCTTCTTAAAAAGCTTCTTTTCCAATTTTACTAAACGCGTTCCTATTTTTTGCTTTACGAACAAATTTTATTTTTTCAAAAATCTTTTATTTTGTGCGAATTTATTAGAAAATCAAGCTAAATTTCTAAAATCTACAGAAATTACGATCGCTAATCATTATATTTACGTGTAAGTTTCATAAAACATTTATTTCCTATGCACAATAAACAAAAACTCAAAGCTTTTACAATTTTTCTCATTTTAAATCCCCTGCTCCGGCCTTTTTTGCTGTTTTTTCATCTTTTTTTTGAAAATTTTATTCAAAATATTTTACAGAAAATTACACTATATTTTTGCGCAAATATTTTTAACTTTACATCTTTTCTTAGAATTAATTTATTGTTCACTATTAAAATAACATATGATTTTCAAAACTTCACGATTAATTTAGATTTTAAAAAAAATTTCAAAATCATTTTTTTGAAATTTTTCCATTTAAAACTTTGCCTTGATGTCTGTCCCACACTGATTTTCGTTTAAATAATTTCCTTTTCGTGCATCTCTGAACGCAGACATTTTCAGCGAAGAAAAATTCCCTGGAAGCAGAAATTTAATAGTGTTCTGGTATAGAATCCGTCGCGGTAAAAAGACCACGGACAGTGATCTGCCACACTCTTGAAAAAGACTACATGATTTTGCAAGAATTAAAAGAGACGTATCTGTATAATCGTCCTCCAAGGCGACTCGCGAGACGTTCGCGAGCACGGTATTCCTGCTAACCTTATTGTGTTTTAGCTGCTGACGGCAGAAGTGCGGTATGATATACCGGACGTTGTTTACAAAGAGTGAATAATCGTGTCTAAATTGTGCCGCTGCGGTCGCCGAAGTAGAAAACTTCGTTTGGCCCTGCGTTTTTAGTGGTTCTCTTGTACTTAAACCGCTTTGGTCGTGGGGTTGGGAGGGATGCCGTTCATCCATTGCGCATGGGGCTGGATTTTCAGAAAGCTCGTACCGTCATTGAAACTTTTCTTTTGTTCTATCACGCGGGGGGAATGGGCGTTTGTGGCGGGAGCGTTTATTTTTTGGGTTGTCATTATGGGCATCACGGCGAATCAGTCGAGCGCTTTTATTGCGCCTATCAGCGTGCGGAGTTCAGCGCGGTAACGTTTTTGGCGGCGGAAGAAGTTTTTGCATTCTTGGGTGAATTTGGAAAATTCGGGAATATAACGATTATAGAGCACTTTTTTCTTGAAAAATCGTCACAAGCGTTCGATCGGATTTAAGTTCGGCGAATAAGTTGGTAAAAAATGCAGACGAA
>JAUNBR010000098.1 GCA_030527015.1 Planctomycetia bacterium | reverse complement strand
TCGCTACGATCGCGTAAAGCAGGCGTTTCATTATTACCTTCATTTTTCCATCCTCCTGGAGAACCTAAGATACACTCACTTCAATAATCACTGAATTACAGGCCGAACTTCTTAGGACTTCTCCGCAAATAGACATGGCTCTTCTATAAATTTCCGAAAAGTCCGACGGGATTTCTTGACGACAATTTCAGTATAATCCCTCGCGGTAAGAAAATCAAGAGTTAAAGATAAAAAATTATAAAAATACTAAAATTTTACTGTTTTTTCGAGAAAATTTTGAAAAATTTACGCCGTGAGCACAAAAGAAATCACGAAAAGTGGGCGTCAGACAGAGACGCACAGCCCTTGTCTCCGTCGGTGAAAGAAAGATTGTGACGGTAATGAAATTTAGTTATTTCTTGACATGATCTTCACGTGCTTTTTGCCAGAGGAAGAGAAAGCTTATATGCCAGATACACTATAAGTTTTCGCTTCCTCGGCATTTTGCTTCGCTAAAAATATGCCTGCGATCAGAACCGCAAAAAACGGAAATTTAAACGTGAACCGGTGTAAAGGGAAAGGTAGAAATAAGTCCGAGGCTCCTTATGAAAATCTGAATTTATTTTGTCCGGTGGTGATGTTTATTTTGCGTTTCGAAACATGGCGGAAATGATGGCGTCAGTCATTTCAGAGGTCGTGGCGGTGCCGCCGATGTCCGGGGTGCGGATTTTTCTGGCCTGTAAAACTTCGCAGATTCCCGACATGAGAAGGTCAGCCTGAGAGGTTAAATGAAGTTGTCGGAGCATCATTTCACAGGCCCAGAGGGTGCCTAGGGGATTCGCGATTCCTTTTCCCGCGATGTCGGGAGCGGAACCATGAATTGGCTCGAACATGCTGGGATATTTTCCTGTGGGATTAATGTTTCCTGAAGGAGAAATGCCGATGCTTCCCAGCATGGCGGAACCGAGGTCGGTGAGAATGTCGCCGAAAAGATTACTGGCGACGACGACTTCAATTTTTTCTGGCTGCATGATAAAATATCCCGTAAGTGCGTCGATGTGCATTTTTCGCGACTGAATGTCGGGAAAATCTTTTTCCACCTGCTGCTGGACGGCATCCCAGAAGACCATGGAATAATTTAGGGCGTTCGATTTTGTGGCACTAATGACGCTTTTCGCTCCGGTTTTTCTGGCATATTCATAGGCGTAACGCATGATGCGTTCTGTGCCGTTTTGAGTGAAGACCGCTTCCTGAATGACGGTTTTTTGGGGCGTGCCGTCATTTTCGATACGTCCTCGGCCACAGTATTCACCTTCGGAGTTTTCTCGAACGACGACGAAATCGATGTGCGTGCTTTTCAGAGGAGAGTCCAGCCCGGGTAAAAGTTTAATGGGACGCATGTTGACGTACTGCTGAAATTCCAGGCGGATCGGAAAGAGCAGGTCACGTGCGGAAATGGCATCTGGAACCCCCGGAAATCCCACGGCACCTAGGAGGATCGCGTCACAGTCGGCGAGGATTTTTAGACCGTCGTCCGGCATCATGACGCCATGCGTGAGATAATATTCGCAGCTCCAGGGCAGAGTGTGAAAATCGAAATGCAGGCCGCCGTCTAATTTTGCCAGTGCTTCCAGGGTTTTCTTGCCTTCATGGATTACGTCGATTCCGATTCCGTCACCGGGGATTAAATTAATGTTTATCTCTTTCATGGGAAACTCCTTCCTGAGTTAAGATTTTTTTTCATAATAGGATGTGTCGATTTTATTTTTACCGGCTGCACGAGAAGTTTTCACTTTCCGGTGGTTTTTGCTTCGCGGAAAATGTCTGCATTCTCAGAGCCGTATATATGGAATTTAAAGTAAAATCAGAATAAAGTATTAGGTGGTATGCAAAAAAGTTAATATCTGCCGGCCTGCTAAAACGGAAATAAAAGGTAATATCAGTATAACAAAAAATAAGGGAAAAAGGAAGGGGAGATTAAAATTATGTACATGTGGTTAAATAAAAAACGGGAAATTTATACCGATGCGCGATAAATTTTTGCGTTCCAGGTGTTTTTATACCCGATACACTATAAATTTTCACTTCCCCAGCATTTTGCTTCGCGGAAAATGCCTGCGTTCAGAGCCGCACAAAACGGAAAGTAAAAGGAGAATCAGTATAAATGTAAATAGGATTTTATATTTTCAGCAAAAATAAGATGGGTGGAATCAAAATTTATAACGAATTGGGTGTGAAAAAATATAGACTGAAAAGGTGTGTCAAAAAAATGGACTCCCCCTTTATATTTTAGTATTTTTAGGTAATAATGAATATTATGGCGGATGCACGATAAATTTTCCTTTTTCGGTATTTTTGTTTTGCTGAAAATGTCTGATTTTGGAGCCGCAAAAAAGGAATTTAAAGTGGAAACAGAGTATAACGAAGCAAAAATTTCGGGCGGTCAGTCGGTGGAAGGGAAACGAAAATTTATAGTGCATCGGGCATAAAACCGTTTCTGGAAAAGAATGAGAAGAAAAGGGTTATTGGTGGAAAATGGAAACGAAAAACGAGACGAAAACGCGCTGCATGTCAGGAAAAAATATATTTTTGCTGGGAGCGATTCTTGTTGTGGGTCTGGCTCTTCGTCTGTCACTTCTTGCATGGTTTTCGGGTGTGACACCACAAATAGTCGATGAAAATGATTATATCGCTTTGGCCAAACATTTTGCACAGACAGGAAATTATGCGACAGAAAAAGAATTCGTGTCCCTGCGCCCACCTTTATATCCGGTTATGGTGGCGAAAATATTTCAGATTTTTGGAGATGAAAACTTTCAGGCAGTTCGTGGTATTCAGATAATTATATCACTTCTGACGACGATTCTGGTGTATGGAATTTCCCGTCAAGTACCGGAAATATTTTCAGAAAAAGGAGCACTTTATGCCACCGCGTTTTTCTGTTTTTATCCGTCAATTGTAGGTATGAATTATTTAATTCTTTCGGAAACGCTGTTTACGTTCTTTCTTACCGTGGTGGTTTTTCTTGGTGTTTATTTTTTTCGTACTGGTTCACTTTATGCCGTGAGCTTTATGGGAGTTTTTATAGCATTAGGCGCGCTGACACGTAGTGTATTATGGCTTTCTCCGTTTCCGCTGGTGCTATTTATATTTCTATTTATGTCAGGTCATTCTATTAAGAAACGCATGGTGGCGGGAGGTCTGTTACTGTTATTTTCCATGGTAATGATAACACCCTGGGCGGTACGAAATACCCGGGTGGAAAAAACGTTTCAGGTGATCGACTGTATGAGTGGACGAAATCTGATGATGGGTAATTATGAATATACGCCACTTTACCATGCATGGTCGGCGATACAAACACCGAAACCACATGACTGGCACACACTGCTGGTACGTGATTTCAGGGAAAGAAACCCGGGCGAAAGTTTCTTTAAAAAAACACAGGGTGAAAAAGATAAACTGGCAGGACGTTATGCCATAAGATATATATGTGAAAATCCGGGGAAAACGTTTTGTCGGGATGCCGTTAAGGCGTGCTGCTTCTGGCAGCTAGAACGTACTTTTCCTGCAGGAGCGGTCAGAAATATGTTTGGTTTTGAACGTTTCGAAAATAATAAAAAACTGGCGGTAATTTTTTTGTCGGGAGTGATCCAGCTGTCTTATATTTTTCTGATGTTTAGCGTTATATTAGGTATGTTTTCATGGCATACGCAGAATTATCAAAATGCGAAAACAGTATGGATAATTTTGGCCTTCTTAAGCTGCATTTTATTTTACTTTTGGGGAATTCATTCAATAATTTTTGCACATGAACGGTATCATCTTCCCCTGATTCCGATTTTGAGTCTGATCGCGGGTGGATTTTGGGTGAACTGGCGAGAAAATCTGCGAGTCCTGTTTTCCAGAAAAAAACGCTGGATACCGGCAACAGTTTTTATTTTGAGTATCTGCATTTTTTGGACTGTGGAAATCTTCATGGCGACGAAGTTTATGTTCTAAATTTTTATTGGATTTACTGTGGTTCCACTTAAAGTTTTCGTTTCCTGCGGCTGCGGAACACCAGGTATTTTGAGTTTCGTGGGATGCCGGAGAAGTGGGAATTTCTGTGTATCCGGTAAAATATATACTCTGGTTTCCCTTTTAAGTTTCCGTTTTTTGCGGCTCTAAAAACAAAAAAGTTGGCCAGAAGCAGGTATTTTCTGTGAAGCAAAAATACTGGAGAAGTGGAATTTATAGTGCGCCGGGCATAAATTACTTTTTGCGCCATTTTGTCGGCAGGATTTCACTCGTCTGAAAACCGGAGGAAATGAAATTTATTTTATCGAATAAATTATGGATATGGTTAAGGAGCGGTAAATTTAACCGAATCGGCTAAAATTTCTATTTTTGTTTAAGTAAGTTCCGATGATTTTCTGCCTGACGCACACAGTCAAGAAGTTTTATTAAATGAATTCCACGAGATAAATCCACGCCCATGGGGGAAATCTGATTTTTGGTTACGGCTCTGAGGAAATCCGCCAGGCATGCGCAGTGAGAGCGGATCCATCCGACTGGATGTTTTGCGCCGGGAAAATCGGAATCTGGCAGAGGATACCGATTTCCTACATTTATTTTATGCCAGGCTTTCATTTCAGTATTCGCGAGAAGTCCGAACTCTGCCTGACAAAATTCCAGATGGTGTGGCGTCATGCCGTCAAAACGTAATGCGCCGTCTGTTCCGAAGATTTCCAGTTTTAGGTCGTTTTCACTTCCGAAAGCGATTTTTGAAGCCTGAAGTGTTCCTGCTGCCTGAGATTCTGTTCGCCAGAGCATGGAGATGGCGTCCTCTGCGCGATCAGTATCTCCGTGAGGGAAGGGGCGAGAAGAAATCGCGGCCACACAGTGTATCGGGCCAAGAATCCATTCCGCTAAATCGATAAGATGAATGCCGATATCCATCAGGGCACCGCCTCCACAGTGAGTGAAATTTCGCCAGCGGAGCTCTTTATTCGGATTTATATTTGAGTCCTGCATGTATTTTCCGCGAAACTCTATAATTTTTCCCAGATGTCCGTCAGAAATGATTTTTTTCATCAGCTGAGTTGCGGCGAAATAACGATTATTAAGCGTTACGTGAGAAACGCCGTGATAATTCTCCATTAAAAGACGTAATTTTAATGCTTCATCCCAGTTCGCGACGACGGGTTTTTCACAGTATATATGCTTTCCAGCCTGAATTGCGGCGGCCAGTGGCTCAAAATGCAGATGATTCGGAGTACATATATGCACGATATCTATTTCCGGATCTTCCACTGCCTGGCGCCAGTCCGTGATTCCTTTAGCGTATGGTATCATTTTAGCGGTTTCATCTGCGGTCTGCTGCCGAGAATTTACCACCCATTTTATTTTTGCTTTCAGAGGTGTTTCTGCGGAATAAAAAGAAAGTGTTTCATATGCGTAAGCATGAACTTTTCCGATCATTCCGCCACCAAGAATCGCTACATGATATGTTTTCATAGGATCTCCTGAGAATATTTTTGCTGATACCCGGTAAGGTCTGTATTTTACTGTATATTTTTTGCTCCCGACATTTATTACTGAGTCTCCTTTAAATTTCCGTTTTTACAGCTCTAAAAGCAGGTCATTTTCTGCGAAGTAAGAATGCTGAGAAAGCGGAAATTTATAGTGCATCGGGTATAAAATGTGGGGAAAAGTGAAGTACTGAATATATTTTCTGTAAAAAATCCCTGTTTTGTTGACATTTTGTGATGAGTTTTTTAAAATAAATAAATAAAATTAATGTCTGATACGTATAATTCCGTTTCCCAGGTGTATTTTATACCTGATGCACTAAGAATTTCCGTTTCCCCGGCATTTTTATCGCCTTAAAGAGCCGTACAAAATGTGGAAATTTAAAGTAACACCCGTAATGATATTTAGGTAAGATTAAAATAAAGGAATAAATAATGTGGTACTTTTTTCTGATGATGAGTGTGATGGTCATGAATGCAGAGGCGGATGCATTTCCGCCCATGTTTCCTTTTGTGGTTTCAGCAGAAAACCTTTCTTCTGAGCTGTCGGTAAATGGAGAAATAAAAAGGATAACGAAAGAAGATCAGATAAAAGTGGAAAACGATCATTTTTTTAATGCGAAAAAAGAAAATGTGCGTATATTAGGCACGAATTTTAGTTTTGACGCAAATTTTCCGGAAAAAGAGGCGGCGGAATATGAGGCGAAACGTCTGGCGAAACTGGGGATAAATTGTGTTCGCTTACATCATATGGATGGACATAATATTTGGGAAGGAAATGCCAAAAATGGGGTGACGGAAATAGATTCGCAGCAGCTGGATAAACTGGATTATCTGATTTACCAGCTGAAGGAGAATGGAATTTATGTGAATATTAATTTACATGTATCGCGAAAATTTACAGAAAAGGAAGGTTTCTGTGAATATGACCGGCGTCCGAATTACGATAAAGGACTGGATAATTTTGAGCCGCGGATGATAGCGTTACAAAAGAAATATGCGAAAGACCTGCTGACGCACAAAAATCCGTATACAGGGATGAAATATACGGAAGATCCCTGTGTGGCGACGATCGAAATAAATAATGAAAATTCTGTCGTTTCGTCCTGGTACTGGGGGGATTTAGATAAATTGCCGAAGGAATATGAAGATATTTTACAGGAAAAGTGGAATGCATGGCTAAAGAAAAAATATGTGTCCACCGCGGTAATGCGAAAAAAATGGAAGTGTCGGCAGATACCATTTTCGCAGGAGATGATAAATGGCGTTTCTGCGCCGACTGTGAATCCGTGGTTTTTCCAGATGGATGGTGTGGCGCGGGCAAAAATAGAATGCGTAGAGTCTAAGAAAAATGAGAAATATGTTCGGATAACTGTAGAAAAAAATGGAGAGGTTCACTGGATCCCACAGTGGATTTATAGAAACCTAAAATATGAATCCGGGACGTCATATATTTTAAAGTTTCGTGCCAGAGCGGGGCAGAAAGGACAGGCATTTTCTCTTAGCGCGGGGATGAATCATGCTCCATGGGAGAATCTGGGGCTTCAGGAGTATGTCAGATTATCTCCAGAATGGAAAGAATATCGGTTTTCTTTTCGTGCGCGAAAAACGGACGAAAAAGGGCGTATTTCATTTTCCGGGATGACGCCGGGAGTATATGAAATCGCGGATATATCACTAAAATCGGGAGGAAATATCGGTCGAGCAGCCTCTGAAAAATTGGAAAATAAAAGCATAAAAATCATTAAAAGAAATGAAATTTCTCATATGACGCCGGAAATAGTCCAGGATTTTGTGATGTTTTTATTAGAAACAGAAGACGCATACTGGTCTGGGATGTATGATTATATTAAAAACACCCTTCATGCCAGAGCACCGGTAACCGGTACTCAGTTACGGTACGGTTCCCATTACGCACAGGCGAAAATGGATTTTTGTGATATTCATTCATACTGGCAGCATCCGCATTTTCCTGGTGGCGGGTGGAGTCAGAAACACTGGCTGCTTCATAATAAAGCCATGGTCGATTCTTTGGGAAACGGAGATGTTTTGGACAGCTTGGCCGCGATGCGCGTGCTCGGGAAACCGTTTACCGTCAGTGAATATAATCATCCTTATCCAAATTTTTATGCCGCAGAAGGATTCCCCATGCTCTGTGCCCTGGGTGGTTTTCAGAACTGGAATGGAGTTTATCTGTATTCTTGGTCTCATAATAAAGAATATCCTCACCAGAAAGCACACGGTTTTTTTGATGCCTGTGGAAATGCTGTGCGTCTGGTGCATTTACCAGCATGCCATCATTTATTTGTGCGTGGAGATGTTCCGCCCGTACCTTCAGTTCCTCTCTGGTCTCAGACTTATTCTTTAAGTAAAATACAGGAAATCGGCATCTTCTCTCGTGCTGAAAATGGTTATCACCGGTCACTGGATGAAATCGGCATTCAGAAAGGGGCATCTTGGCGAAAATTCACGGGAATTCACCTGACAGATCGAAAAAATGAAAATCTGCGTATTTACGGAAAGGATTCTGCGTCGGCCTTTTCTTCTCCTTTTCGTTTTTGTTTGGATGAAAATGGAAATTTCGTTCAGAAAGATGGATTTTTTTTGGTGGATACAAAAAATACCATACTTTTTACAGGTTTTCTCCAGAAATTACCCATAAAAACGAAACTGGGGACGTTATTTCTAAATGAAAATCGCTTAAACTGGGCGACTGTCAGTCTGACGCGGATGAATCTCGAAAATTCGGGAAAAGGGAATAAGAAAAAAGAAGTTTTTTTACTGGCGGCGACTGGTTTAATGAAAAATCATGATATAAAAATACGTCCGTATGTAGACCCGAGCCAGGAAAAAGTGGTTTTTGATACGGAGGACGTGCGCAGTTTGAGAAATAAAAAAATCACCTGCTCCACTCACTGGGGAAGGGAGCCTGTCTTGTGCGAAGGAATTTCTGGAGAATTTCATTTCTTTCAGGATAAGAAGCTTTTTCCTCATGTTATGGTAAATTATTATCCTCTGGACGGATCCGGAAAACGTATAAAAAAAATCGTTGCAGAAAATGGCGTGGTGCGCCTTTCGCCGGAGTTTAAAACCTTATGGTATGAAGTGGAAATATGTACTTCAAAAAAATAATTAGGGACAGACAGAGTTACGTTCCACTGAAATTTTTGGACTGCGGAGAGAAAATATTTTAGCAGCAAAAATTTTAATGGAATTTACATGACCTTAAAAAACAGGTCTTGTTTTTTGATTTCTTTTATGTAAAATAAATAAATGTTTAGTTTACGGTAAATTTTTTAGATTTTTAATCGTAAGGTATAAAATTTTAGAGCTTTCTGAAAGTGAGATAAAAATGAGTGATGCATTTCATGAAAAAATGAGCGAATTCCGTTCTGGAGCGGAGCTGGAAGCTCCCACGGAAACGTTTATCTGGCGTTACAGTGTGCGGGATTTACTGGATGAAACGATCATTTTGGTAATCCTCTTGGCGGTTTTTGCGGGAATCTGTATGTATTTTCAGTCTTCCTGGATCTGGGGTCTGATGATTATTCCCGTCGTATATGGAATCTGGCTGGCGTACACCTTTTTTGCACGCCGATTGTGTACAGAATACCGGCTGACTCCTCAAAACTTCATACATCAGAAAGGATTTTTGGTTCAAAAAACAATTTATATCGAGCTTTTTGATGTGGAGCAGGTAAATCTGAAACGAAATCTCTGGGAACGCATTATTGGTGTCGGAACGATCTGCTTACGTGTAAAACATCAGAGTTCTGAGAACGATAATTCTGAAAATCAGAAAATAGGGCGTAATTTTCAAGAAATTAAAATTCCCGGTATGACGGATTTTGAAAATATTCGCGAAAAAATAGACTCTTATCGACTTTACGTACGACAAAAACGTGGAATCATGACTTCTTCGTGAAATCTTGTACTCATATTGTTGTGGATTTCCACTTTTAAACCGCCGCCGGAGTTACGCACCACGCCCCCGTATTCTCGTAAAAACGGAAATTTAAACGAAAACAGGTATAACCTTGATTTTAACCTTAAGCCTTTACATTTATATTTAATGCACTATTTTCTGTTTTGATATTTTTACTCAAAAATTGGATTTATCGTTGCATCGAGAAATAATTTATACCTAAATTTTCTTTAAATTTCCATTTTCTGTAACTTTCTGAAATCCAGCATTTCAGCGAAGCAAAAATATGCCTGGAAAACGTAAATTTATCGTGCATCAGATAAAAAATAAAAACCTTCAGGACGCACAGGCTGAGGCATAATTTTACCCCCCTCCTCCCTCCCATTTTTCGATTCCCCCTCCCCCCGTGTACCACGTCCGTAGTCCCGGATGATGCGCCGAAGGACGTTCCGCCCACGTTTCGATTTTTCACTGCGGAGCGGTGGACGGAGCGAAAGCGTAGTCCCGGAAATGAAGTGACGACGGACGTCCCGCCCACGTTTCGATTTTCCGTGGAGCCGTGGACGGAGGACGGAGTCCGTAGTCCCGGATGAAGTGCCGAGTGACGTTCCGCCGTGTTTTGATTTTCCCCGTGGAGCCGTGGACGGAGGACGTAGTCCGTAGTCCCGGATGAAACGCCGAGTGACTTTCCCCCATGTTTCGATTTTTCCCCGTGGAGCCGTGGACGAAGGACGAAGTCCGTAGTCCCGGATGAAGCGCCGAAGGACGTTCCGCCATGGTTCGATTTTCCCGGAGCCGTGGACGGAGGACGCAGTCCGTAGTCCCGGATGAAGTGCCGAAGGACGTTTCGCCATGGTTCGATTTTCCCGGAGCCGTGGACGAAGGACGTAGTCCGTAGTCCCGGATGAAGTGCGGTGGGACGTGGGGCAAAAATGGTCGTGCGGCGGGACGATTCATCTTTTTTTAGTCCGGCGGTTCTTGAGTGGGAAGTGTCGCAAATTCCCATTCCCTGAAGAGGTACGCCTGTTAGGGTGGGGACGGGGGTTCCGGAGAGCAAGAGTGCTCTCCCGCCGTGTTTTGATTTTCCTGCGGAGCCGTGGACGGAGGACGAAGTCCGTAGTCCCGGATGATGCGCCGAAGGACGTGAGGCGAAAAATGGTCTTGCGGCGGGACGATTTATCATTTTTCCGTCCGGCGGTTCTTGAATGGGAAGTGTCGTAATTCCCATTCCCTGAAGGGGTACGTCTGTCAGGATGGGGACGGGGTTCCGGAGAGCAAGAGTGCTCTCCCTCCATGTTTT
>JAUNBR010000022.1:38026-51883 GCA_030527015.1 Planctomycetia bacterium | reverse complement strand
AGCGAAGCAAAAAAGCCGGTGAAGCGGAATTTTATAATGTATCGGGTATAAAACTAAACTTTTACGCACGCCCTCTAAATTATTTTACCACGGAAACGCATCTCCATCCTGTATGCCCGGAATGGTCCGATCATTTTACGAATCATGCCGGACATACGAAATTTCTCGGCAAAATTTAGAGAATATAAAATTTTATTTTACACAGCAGTTTCACTTTAAAATTCCACCTGCACACGAAAAATCGGAAAGTTTCTCACATAAAATACCGGCGAAACTAAAATTTTAAAGTATATATACCTGATACACATAAAATTCCACTTCCCCGGCATTTTACTTCGCTGAAAATGCCGGCTTTCAGAACCGCACTAAACGAAAATTTAAAAGTGGAAGCAGGATAAGTCATAAATCAGATATATACCCGTGCTCCCGAATTCTCCGCGCACCAAAAGTTTTCCTCATCAGGAACGTGACGCTTCTTCCAAAATTTTTACATTTTCTTCAAAAATCGTCATGGCCTGCTGAATCGGCACAGGAGTGGACATATCCACACCCGCAGTTTTCATTAATTCCAGCGGAGTCTGACTGCTTCCACCAGATAAAAATTTCAGATAATCCTCCAGTTCAGATTTACCGCCATGCAGCACACGTTTAGAAAGTGCCATGGCCGCCGAAATTCCCGTGGCGTACTTATACACATAAAACGCGCGGTAAAAATGTGGTATCCGGAAACATTCCAGATCCAGACACTCATCCAGCGAAAAATCCGGACCAAAATAATCACATAATAATTTATGGTATGTTTCCATAAAGAAATCCACCGTCAGAGGCATACCATTTTCTGCCGCGGTATGCGTCTGAAGCTCAAATTCCGCGAACATGGTCTGGCGGAAAATCGTGCCACGCAGCTCATCCAGCAGACGACACACCAGATTCAGACGCGTTAATTCATCTTTCGTTTCTTTCATCATATAATGATGCAGCAGCTGTTCATTAAACGTGCTGGCGACTTCCGCCACGAAAAGTTCATAATCATGATACAGATACGGCTGATTTTTTGTGGAAAGATAAGAATGCATGGAATGCCCCGCTTCATGTGCCAGCGTAAAAACATGATCCAGTACGCTTTCCTTATAATTCATCAGAATATATGGCAGGCCGTCATAACTTCCGCAGCTAAACGCCCCGCTCTGCTTTCCGCGATTTTCATAACGGTCACACCATCTCTGCGTGGTCAGTCCTTCTTTTAATGCTGTGGTATACTCCGTTCCCAGAGGTTTTACCGCTTCAAGAACCATTTCCACCGCGGTATCCCACGGATAATGCACTTTCACATCAGGAATAATCGGCACGTATGTATCATACATATGTAAGTCCGTGAGTTTCATCATTTTTTGCCGTGCCGCATAATAACGGTGAAGTACGGGCAAAAACTCTCGCACGGTAACAATTAAATTATCATACACCTCCACAGGAATCCGTTCCGAAAAGAGAACGGCTTCCCGAGCTGTGTTAAAATTTCTTGCCCGAGCATAATAAACATCCTTGTGCACGGAACCCGCATACATGGCGGCCAGCGTGTGTCGGTGAGCACCAAAAACTTCATAAAACTGAGTAAACGCCTGCTTCCTTACTTCCCGATTCGGACCATGTAAAAGTGCTGAAAACGACGCTTGGCTTAATTCGATTCGGCTTCCTTCATGATCACTGATTTCACCGAAACGCATATCACTGTCCGTCAGTTTTTCAAAAGAATTACTGGCCACCTGAGACATCTCCGTCTGCATGGCCAGCAGACGCTCTTCTTTTTCAGAAAGAGTATGCGTTTTTTCCTCTATTAATCGTGACAGCCAGAGATGATACAGAGCGAGTTTTGCATCCTCTAAATAAGAATTCAGAGTGGACTCCGGCAGAGCAAGAATTTCCGGCATAATGTAACTCGACTCTTGTGCACAGCGACTGGCCGCAGCAATAAATTTTCCGTAAATATGCTGCGCTTCTGAAGAAGTTCCATCTTCTGCCGTACGCAAAAAGGCATAAGTCCCCAGACGTTCTGCCACACGCTGCATACGAAAATGAAATTCCAGACATTTCAGAAAATTTTCTGCTCCCCCACCTAAAGTCTGCCTGAACTGTGCGTATTCCGATATTTTTTTCTCCCATTCATCAAAAACCGTTTCCCATGCAGTAACATCCACAAAAAGTGGCGTTAAATCCCACGTATCTTCCGAACAGATTTCACTGCGTAACGGAACCATCTTTACATTCTGTTTTGTTTCACTCATATGCATCTCTCCTGAAAATAAATGTCGGGACTTATCTGTACAGGCACTACTTTAAATTCCTCTTTTATATCTGACCACGTGATCAGTATTTTAGTCATCTGATCAGCTGATGAGAAAATATTCAAAAACTCACCAGCTGACAGAACGGCAAAAATTTATAGTGTCTCACATAAAAAAATTACACCTCTGTGATTCATAAAATACCAGTGAAAATTTCAATTTATACTGGCTCTCCGTTAAAATTCCGTTTCGTACGGTTCTGAAAGCAGGCATTTTCAGCGAAGCTAAATGCCGGTGAAGCAGAATTTTATAGTGTATCGGGTATAAAACCACGTTATTTTATATTTTACTTTTTTTCTGGATCCGACAAAACTTTCAAATTCCGAACGTCTATTCGTGAATATGTCTTTTTGCCATTTTCCACTTCCACATTTAAAAACACCAGATTTAATGGTGTCTGGGGAGAAATACTCTCCAGAATTCTTGCCAGATGCTCCGGATCTTTCGGACGCTGATAATTCACGCTGGCAAGAATATCTCCCACATGAGGAGGAGATTCCAGCTTCCCATAAATCGCTGCGTTTAATCCCGTCACCACCACCCCCGTGGACGTACGCAGGTTAAAATCCTTTTTCTGTTCTTCAGGTAACGGCGCGACATTCATCTGTAATCGCTGATGAATAATATCCTCCACCGCCAGTTCTGCTGCTTTCGCCAATAAAAATTCCAGTGTAAATGTTTTTTCCTGTTCCTGTGCCTGCGAAACGTCTGACGAATTTTCCGCCTTTCGACGAATCAGCAGCTGTATCTGATCCCCGGGTTCTTTTTCAAGAATATTCAGATAAAAATCCAGAGGCGTGTGCACTACATGCCCATCCACTTTCTGAATAATATCTCCTTTCCTCAGACCAGCTTTCGCAGCAGCAGAGTCTTCCTCCACAGACGCCACACAGCAGCACGTACGACTCTCGTCCGTCACAGCATTTTCAGAAGATATTACATTAACAGAACCATTTTTCACTAAATTTTCCACAGAAGAATGTTCCATTTCATTTTTTTGTGGCTCTCCACTAATCATGACTGTCACGCTGGGCACCACCTTCTTCATGCCAGATTTATCCATTTCCTCCTGCTGTAATTCCAGCGTAAAACCTGAATGAAAACGATATTTTACTGCCGAGTGAAGCATCATGGGAAGTAACCGGTGAAGTGTTTTTACAGAAATTCCGAAACCGACATTATCTGCATCACTGCGTTTAGAAACCGTCATGCCAATTACATTTCCGCGAAGATCCAGCCACGGCCCTCCGGATGTTCCTGGATTAATGGCAGCATCTGTCTGCAAGAGATCCCGTAAAGTTACTCCCGAAATATCCTGAAGATGACTGGTACGTCCTTTCGCGCAAATAATTCCATATGTTAATGTATATTTTAATGCATGAGGAGCCCCGATAATAATCAGCGCATCACCCACCGCCACTTCTTCTGGACCAGCGAAACGTACCGCCGGTAATGGTTCTTTCGGCTTAATCTTCACCAGAGCCACGTCCTGATTCCTGATGAGTGAAATTATTTCTGCCTCATACTGAGATCCATTACGTAATTCCACGATCGGCGTCACACTACGCATCACAGAATGGGCATTCGTCAAAATATACCCAGCTGGATGAATAATGAATCCGCTTCCAACTGTCATTTCTGACTCTCCTGATTTTTCCGGAATAAAAAAATCACTGATCGCTTTTTTTTCCAGCTGGACACTCTCTCCTGTCATATACACCACTTTATCTGCATGACGCCGAAAAAGTGTCGCCAGAAGTGATTTCCCAGACGCAGGAACCCTCCACATTAATAATTCTTCCGGAAGTTTTTCCTCTGCTTCCCGTGCTTCCACATCACCAGAAGATATTTCGCGTTTCTCCGCCCCTCCTTCTAAAATCTTCTCTCCGTTTAACCCCTTACCTGCTTCAGGAACTTCTCTGACCTCAAAAACATTTACACTTCCAGACGTTTCTTCACTTCTAAAACTCATATCTTTCGCAAAAGATTTTTTGGCCTCAGAAAATCTTTCATACTCAGACACTTCTTTCCTTTCAGAAATGTTCTCAGATAAAAAAAACTCATCTTTTTTGGGGCCAGATTCTCCTGCATGGCAAAATACAGAAAAAAATAATATCCCTAAAGGCAAAAAAACGAAAACAAAAAACGAAATTTTCAGAAAAAATGAAATAACCTTATTTCGATAAAATTTCAAAATATAATAATTACTCATGAAAGAACTCTTTCTGCATTAATTATTCTTAAAAATAATTTCATATACATAATTTATTATATTATAATCTCCCTGGCATGTAAAGTGGGTTAATTTCATATATATTTTCCTCAAAAAAACATAAATTATTCATAAAACAGAGAGGCCTAAAAAACAAAATTCCATAAAATTTCTGCTTCTGTTACATTTTGCTTCTGAGAAACCCAGTTTCTCATTACGTCAAAAAACGAGATTTATACCCGATACACCATAAATGTCCACTTCCACAGTCCGCCGACAGACCGGGCGAATTTTTTGCTTCAGCGAAAATACCTGTAACCAGAACCGCGTAAAATTTAAATTGAAAGTGAGATCAAAATATACTCTGGTTCTCGTTTAAATGTCCGTTTTACTCGGCTTTAACCGCAGGCATTCTCTGCGAAGCAAAAATGCCGAAAAAGCGGGATTTTTATCGTGCATCGGGTATAAATGTTATGAACTGTGAATTTCCGTTACTTTTCCCGGATAAATAAATGGTTCTGGCTGATTCGGCTCAATTTTCGACAAAATTTCCCGAGTCGGTTCATCCAAAACAGAATGTCGGATCTGCTGTGGAGGACGTGGGCGCTGGCGAAAACGATTTTTTTTCTGACGTTTCGGCATTTTTTCGTCACGGTGCCGATTCCGATTTCTGTTCACAGAAAATTTCCCAGCACCTTCTCCCTTTTCATTCTGCCCACCCGAATGATCCCACGGCGGACCATCAGAATCCTCAAAAAAAGCTCCCCCCAGCGTATCATCACCATCTTCATCATCATCTTCTTCATTTCGCTGGATAATATCCTGCCGAAGCTCTTCCATCACAGAATCCAGATCATAACTTTCCTCTCCAAAAGTTTCCTTCTGGCTTTTCGAAATATCACCCTGATCCTGATTCATCTTATTCCGCGCATCTTGTGAGGGGAAACGCCCTTTTCCTTTTTCCTGTTTATATGTTTTCTCTTTCTGCGTATTTAAAACTCCCCCCGTATGACGGCCTTCCTCTTTATCTTCCGTAAAATAATCACTCTCACATAAACCCTGAGAATTTTCTTCCTCCTCCGATAAAACCATACGTGGCGATAAAAGTGACTCCCGGTCTGTACTCAAAACCCCTTCTTCCGCGGAATCCTTTCTCTCTTTCCTCAAGATTCCCTTTTCAGAAAAAGATTCCATTCTTTTCTGTTCTTTAATGGATTTTTCATTTTCCTGATTTTTAAAAGCATTTTCATCTTTCGGTTCCGTAACAGTTTTCGTATGTTCTCTCGGAAAACTTGGCGGCGAAACAGGCACTTCCGTCACGGCATATCCGCTCTGGGAAGAATCCGATATTCGCTGTTTCGCTTCCCAGGTTTCTGGCGTCATCAGCACTTCCCGCGGCTGGGTGTACCCCCTAAATGGGCCGACGATTCCATCTTCCGCCATATAATCAATTAATCTCGCCGCACGGCCATACCCGATTCCCAGCATTCTCTGTAAAAGGGAAATACTCCCTCTCTGTTCACGAATAATAATATCCACTGCGGAAATATAAAGCTCATCACGCTGACGCATGGCGTCCATATCACTTTCACCGCCAGGCACGGCACGACTCATAATCCCCATATCATACTGAGGTTTCTCCACGGAAATCGCATGAATTACATTATTAATTTCCTCATCACTGAGAAAAGTTCCCTGACCACGAATAAGAATACTCGTTCCCGGTTTTAGAAAAAGCATATCACCATTTCCTAAAAGCCGTTCCGCGCCATTTTCATCCAGCACGACTCGACTGTCGGTTTTACTGGAAACCTGAAACGCGATTCTCGCCGGAAGATTCGACTTAATAAGGCCCGTTATCACATCCACCGTGGGCTTTTGTGTCGCCAGAATAAGATGGATTCCCACCGCCCGGCTTTTTTGTGCCAGACGAATAATATGAGATTCCACTTCTTTAGGAGCCGTCATCATTAAATCCGCCATTTCATCCGCCACGATCACGATATACGGCATCCGTGGAGGAACCTTCGGAAGCTCTTCCTCCGTGGGCATAATCCGGTGAAGTAACTCTTCCCGAGAAAGGCGATTATACATATCCACATGACGTACCCGCGCACGTGCCAGCCATATATAACGCTCTTCCATTTTATCCACCGCCCATGCCAGAACTGCCTCCGCTTTCTTCATATCTGTTATCACGGGATGCATCAGATGAGGAATGGTCGCATACGATAATAATTCCACCGTCTTCGGGTCTATCATTATCATTTTCACATCCGCTGGACCGCGCGTCATAAGAATAGAAAGAATGATGGAGTTCAGGCACACACTTTTTCCCGTTCCGGTCCGGCCCGCTATTAATAAATGCGGAAGTTTCGCCAGATCCGTCATAATGGCTTTCCCCGCCACGTCCTTACCAAGAAACATGGGTATACTGTATTTATCATACATTCCGGCCAGCTCTTCCATCACTTCTCGTAAATACACCCATTTCTTTCGAATATTCGGAATTTCGATTCCCACTAAATTCGACTTCCCCGGCAGCGGATGCACGATTCGCACATTCGTCACCCCCAGCTGCACCGCGATATCCTCCGCCAGACCGACGATTTTATTCACTCTCAGACCTGCCTCCAGCGAAATCTGATACTGTGTAATTACTGGCCCCAGCTGGATTTCCTCCACCTTCACCTTAAATCCAAATTTTTCAACTATTTTTTCAAGAATTTCTGCCCGACTATAAACTTCCGCTTCAAAACTGCTGTAATCAAAATTTACCGGCGCATGTAAAAGCTCCAGGGACGGCAAAACATACTCCTGCTCCTGTGCCTGAAAAGAAGAAGAAACATTCGCCAGGTCTTCTGACAAAACAGATGGAGATTTATTATCCTCCGGTTTTATAATGGCGATTTTTCTTGTTTTTTCATCCACGATAACTGTCGGATGCTCCTCCTCTGCTGTTTCGGACACACTCCCCTGTCCTTCTGAAGGAAAATCTTTTGCCTCCGTATTCTGTCCCTCTCCTTTTAAATTTCCACCTTCTGATTCTGGTATTTTTCTCGGCCCTTCCGACTTCTCCCCCTTCCCATGAAAACCTTTCTTTCCTCTGAGAATATTCTGCTCATCATCCAGATTCTTTTCCGATTCTCCAGAATAATCCGCAGGATCCTCTCCTGCTCCCAAGACAGGTTTTTTCATAATAAGATCCAGTAAAAAAGTCCTTTTTTCATTCCATTCTCGGTACATTTCCATGTTTATATATCCACAGTAAAGACCGTGAAAAGGATAATTCCCCACATCCAGATACAGATTTTTCCGTCCCCAGCCAGCTCTCTGACCAAAGAAAAATTTCAGAAATCTCATCATTCCAGAAACATATCGCCGCGGCAAAAGTTTTAAACTCATCCGTGCACAACTCGGAATAAAATATTCACTGTACACCAAAAAACCACAAAATGTAATCATCAGAGAAAGAAGCATACTTCCCACGGGGCCAAAAGAGACCAGATTCCAGGAAAGTGAAGCACCAAAATATCCTCCCGGCCCGATCATTACCTGTGGAAGCACCTCCGGAAATGCCAATTCAAGAAAAGAACATATCCCTAAAACAGCGACACACCATCCACTAAATCGGATATACGGATGCCGCGTATGACACCCCGACAGAAAACGTGCCAGATGATATGCCCCAGAAAGCATAATAAACCACACTCCCAGACCAAAAAGCACATATCCCTGACTCGAAAAAAATGCGCCCCATTTTCCACAAACATTTTTAATCACATGATTATTCGGGAATACCAGAGTGCTCGGTGGATCCGCAGCATCATACGTATACAGACTGAGCAAAAAAAATATGAAAATCCCTGTTCCAAGAACAGAAAGAACATAATACCTAATTTTTCCGAGCGTCCTGGGATCCATGATTCCTTCCCAATAAAAATATGCCATAACTTACAGGAATATGATTATGCTTTCACACAAGTTATACTGATTTCACGTTAAAATTTTATACGTCTTTATTTACTGACATTTCATATGCCCGGTGCGCTGTAAAATTCCGCTTCCTCGGCACTTTTTTTGCTAAAAATGCCTGGATTTCAGAGCCGCACAAAACGAAAATTTAATGTGGAACCAGAGTATATATCACAAAATACAGTGAAAACGAAAATTTATAGCGCACCGAAAAAAATCACCTTTTCCAGGCATGATCCATGATCATTTTATATACATCCACATCCCTTAATTCACCTTCTGGAACGGCCTCTGCAGAAGAACACACCAGTACTGTTTTTTGAGATAAATCTCGCGCGGGCACACCATGAGAGCCTTTCAGAAGACTCGTATCCAGAGAAATTCCTTTCGTCACCGGATCCAGAAAAAGCTCCAGAGCGTCATATCCCGGTTTTTGGTGAATATCCACTCTTCGTGCATAATGCGGGGCTTTCGTATCATCATTCCACCAGTAATACTGCATCCAGCTGTTCGGTGACGACACAAGAACAATTTGCCCTGAACGCGGATGATGTAAACCATATTTCATCAGATCTTCACCCACCAGTACTTCTTCCACTCCCTCCATTCCAGAAAACATTTCCACGATTCGCCGTATCACATCCGAATCATGGTCAGGCACGTAAATATGCGCGAACTGATGATCACACATCGCGAAAGCCCGGCTTTTATCCATATTCGGTAACTCACCAGTAAATGTTTCATAATCACGCGCCACGGAATGAAGTACTCCACCTTTCCACGTTTCACCTTCCTCCACACTTAAAAAATGCGCGTCCCGCAAAATACGATTCGGGAAAATGACATGATCCACATCCGTAACGACATACTCTCCTGCAATAAACCACGTAATCTCACGATCATACGCAGCAGTAAAACGCGTAATGATTTCATCCAGTGCAGTATTCAGCTCATCCAGAGACTCCATCTGCTGTGGAGAATCCGGACCAAAACGCTGAGCCTGACAGTCCGGGTGCGACATATAAATATAAAAAAATTCCGGCTGCTCCTTTTCCGCTAAATAACATGTGGTTTCCACACACCATTTCGCGGGCGCATTATTCGTCATGGGCCCCCAGTAATAATGCAGCGGAAAATGACCGAACTTTTCCAAAAATTCACCATAAAGCCCCACAGGACGGGTATAACACCACAGAGTTTCCGTTCCGTCTGGATTATGTATGGGTTTATGAGTGCAGACGAATTCTGCCTCCGCCTCCACCGCCTGAAGCTGAAACCACACCGCAGAGCGCGGATGATCCGGATGATGATAGATCATATCCCACAGCTGCGGAGACTCCACCGCCTGATTCGTGGCAGTCCACATCACCACTTTTTTATTCTCTGGCTGCCAGAGACCATTCGCGACGATTCCATGTTTTTCCGGCAAAACTCCCGTGGTCATATTCGCCTGAACACAGCATGTTACACACGGAAAACTGGGAGTTAAATCTTCCACTGTACCATTTTGCAAAATTCGGTTCAGCGCAGGTAATTTCTGTAAATCTTTCCTCCGAAGCGTGGGAACCGAAATTAACACGATATTTTTCATGGTTCATTTCTTTCTTTTCGAAAAATGCCTGGTTTCATTTTATATCCGCTGCACTATAAAATTCCACTTCCCCAGCATTTTACTTCGCGAAAAGCGCCTGCTTTCAGAGCCGCACAAAACGGAAATGTAAATGAGAACCAGTATAAATTATTACTTCTCTGGCATTTTGCTCCGCTAAAAGAACCTGCAGCAGGAACACACAAAACAAAAAATATTAAAATGAAAGCAGTACAGCAAAAAAGCCCGAGACTCCGTCTATTTTAGGGAAAAGAAAAATTTTATAGTTTCTCCAGTATAAAAATTATTTCTCTCTATTATTATTTAAATAATATCACATTTTAAGTTACCACGCACCGTTCTCCAACTAAAAAAATCCAAAAAACAGGAAAATTTTAACTGCATAATCCTTATATATCTTATTTCCACCTTTTTTCGTTTTATTTTTTATATTAAACATACTTTTTACTCTGTTTTTCTCGTTACAAAATATTTATATCTCAAAATTATTCCGATTCTATTTTTTCCGATGCATTATATGCCCGATACACTATAAATTTTCGCTTCTCCGGCATTTTCTTCGTTAAAAATGTCTGCTTTCCGTACCGCAAAAAACAGAAAATTAAAGGAGAAGCAGAGTATAAATTTCCATTTTTGTGGTGGCGAAACGAGTATTTTCAGCGAAATAACGGATCCGGCCAGCCTGCCGGCGGACAGGGGAAGTGAAAATTTTACGGTGTATCGGGTATAAATCCATAAAATTTCTCTGATGTTCTTATTTTTCACAGAAACGAAATGTCTCATTAACCAAAAAAACTTCTTTTTTTTACTTTTTCATACTTTTCACTGATTTCACATTTACTCACCATTTTATACCAGATGCACTATAAATTTCCTCTTCTCCGGCATTTTATTTCGTTAAAAATGCTTCTTCTTTCTGAGCCGTACGGAACGGAAATTTAAAATAAAACCAGGCATATTTCGCTGAAAATACTCGCTTCGCCACCAGAAAACTGAAAATTAAAGTGGCATCTGTATAACATTCTCTCCTTCTCTTCCCGGATAAAATAGGAGTGTGTATTCAAAAGAAATTTCGGGGGCATGAGGCCCTCCAATAAAAAGTTCGTTTTTTCCAGATTCCATGAGGTTCAAAAATGAAAAAATACTTTATTATCTTAACTGTAGCGGCATTACTGACACTCACGGCAGCGATTTTTCGTTCGCCCATGACGTCATCTCTGATGACAAAAAACTGTAACGACAGTAAAAACATTCAAGAAAATCAGGCCACAAAAAGCTGTCTTCATGAAAACAGACATCTTAAAAAATGGCCTAAAAATATTTCAGATTTTACTCCGATAAAATCTGAAAAATTAATTCTCCGCAGCCAGGGAATGTCAGGGATAAAAACGGAAATTAAAAATGATCCTCTTACTGGAGGAGTCACGGAAGACGCTTCTGGTGTAATCTCTGAGCGTCATGGAATCCTTTATGAGGATACCGGACAAAAGCCGAAACCAGATACGATAAAAGAGCATAAGGGAATCGAAGATTTTATAGATGAGTCTAAAGAAAAAACGAAAAGGAGTGCAGATATGTTACGTTCAGAAAATGAAAAAATTAAAGAAGACGCAGAGAAAATTTATCATAAAGGAGAAAGTCTTATGGAAACGACCGGCGAAAAGATAAAAGAAGGTGTTCACTCTGCCGGAGAAATGGCTCAAAAAGGAATGGAAAACGTGAAAGAAGGAGTGAAAGCTGCCGGAGCTGCGGTAAAACATGGAGCCGAAAAACTCGGTCATGCCATTCATGATACCACGGAAGCTGCGGGTACTGCCATAAAACACGGACTGGAGACGGTACGGGAAGATGGAGAAAAAATTCTTGACTCCGCAGGAGAGCACATTAAACATGATGCAAAACATCTGCATGACATGAATGAAAAAGTTCTTGACTCCGCAGGTGCCACGGTAAAACACGGTGCCGAAAAAGCAGGTGAAGTAATAAAACATGGTGCAGAGAAAACTGGAGAAGCAGTAAAACATGGTGCCGAAAAAGCAAAAAAAGAAGGTGAAAAAATTCTGGATGCCGCCGGCGCGAACCTCAAAAAAGATGCAAAAATAGTGGAAGAAGCCGCAAAAACTGGCGCGGAAAAAGCATATGAAACCGGCGAAAAAATCATGGATGCCGCCGGCGCCGCGGTCAAAAAAGGTGCCGAAACTGCCGGTGAAGCAGTAAAACACAGCGCAGAATTTATTTATGAGGAAGGTGGAAAAGTTATCAGCGCAGCTGCAGGTGTCTTGGGCACCGGAGCAGAAGCTGCGGGAAAAGCTATTAAAAATGGCGCAGAAAAATTATATGATGCTGGCGAAAAGGCCGTGGACGCCGCCGGCGCGACCGTAAAAAAAGGTGCCGAAACTGCCGGTGAAGCAGTAAAACACAGTGCAGAATTTATCGGAGAAAAAGCTAAAAATGCCGTTCACGGCTTAAAAAATGATGACGAAAAAAAATCTGAACAGACGTCAAAAGATACTGAAAACGCAAAAGATGCGATTCATAAAGAAAAAATTGAACCCGCTCCTTTAGAGGACAAAAAGAATGTTCAGAATGCTGCCGACGATCTGGAAAAAAAACACGGTACTCCTAAAACAGATCATGCATCCACGGCTCATAATGAAAAACTTCACTCCGAGAATAACAGCATGAAACCAGATCCACAGCAAAAAGCTCCGATTATAATCGAAGAAACAGAAATTATGGGAATTTTAGAAGAGACCCCCACCGTAAACGATAACACACCGCCAGCAGCACAAAATGGCACTTCTGGTGCAGACTCAGAAGATGACGGTGAAGATGGAGATGATGACGAAAATGGAGATGATGATGAAGAGGATGACATGCCCGGTTCCGTCTCCGAAAAAAAAGACGGAATCATAAATGCGAAAGATAATCATATCAAAAAAGCAGACAAAAATACGGTGAATGAAAGCGAAGATAATAATGACGATAATAATATACCTAAAAATACGCACGAAACAGAGAATGATGTGGAAATGGACGCAGAGGAAATTCAGGATATGCAGCAGTGGATCCAAAAATTCGCATCTCTGGTCAGAACACACCTCATGGATAATGAAGGACAGTTACCAGAAGATCTCTTGGTCCCTCTGATGGACGAAGGATTTTATTTCACTGAAATGGACGGACAGCCGGTAATCGTCATGCAGTGCTCCTGCACGGAAACACAGTTCGGAAACATCATTTCTGAGGATACTCAGCGATATATCACTAAAAAAGGAATCACTCGTACCATTAAGTCCATGTTACCTCATTTTTATATCGGCACCCTGGTCACGCAGCTTCCAGAAACCGTAAGAGTCCATTACCGAATTCCAGAAGAAGTCGGATTATGGGTGGAATACGTACTGCCGGAATCCCCTGCCGCGAAAGCAGGAATCGTGAGAGGTGATATACTTTTAGCCGCCTACGTAACGGACGAAACTGGCACACGCCATGAATTCCAGCTCTCATCTCAGGAAGAACTTTCTAATTTTATCACCGAAATGCAAGAAAAACCTTTTGAGCTTCTGCTGGTCTGCTCAGGACGACAAAAATACATAAAACTGTCCGCCGTGAAAAATACTGAACATCAGCATGAAATACTTAATGACTCCACCACAGGAGAAACTCCTGAAAATACACCCAGTAAAACATCAGGAGAAACGCCTGAAAATACACCC
>JAUNBR010000022.1:0-38013 GCA_030527015.1 Planctomycetia bacterium | reverse complement strand
AGCTAAAACACAAGAAGTAAACCCTGTGCATACACCTGATAAAACACCTAAAGAAAACCCTGTGCATACACCCTCCAAAACACCTACTGAAATACCGAATATCGCTCCACAAGAAATACCCGGCAAATCACCTGCTGAAATGATGAAAGGAGCCCTTCCAAAAGAAACGGTTCCTGGATCCATCACCCCTGAATTATTACAGCCACAGGTAAAATCGGGTATGAATAAATCATCTTTTTTGCTGGCGCAGTACGCCACGCCTCAGAGACCACCAGAAAAAATTCCCACCGGTAATACCTGGGCGACAGAAAATTTTACATTCCAGGAAGAATTACAGAATATGGATCCCCAGAAGGAAACTTCTTCACAAAACATCCCAGAAAATACGAACCAAAATAACATAAACCATCAGACTCCAGGGACAGCGCGGGAAGGCATAAATCATCAGACGTCAGAAACAGATCAGAAGGACATAAATCGTCAGACACCGGAGACAGATCAGAAAAACATAAACAAGAAAAACGGGGAAACGAATTCCTTTCATGACGGCATGCACCATGAATATACACCCTCATCAGAAAACATGCGTAAGAATACTTCTGAACCGCCTTCTCACACACCACGATCATACCATCATGAAATTCCCGCCAGAAATCCCGCGGATTCTGAAGTTAATGAAACAGGAAAAACCACAGTGTAAATTTCTCACTGAGGTAATACCTTACCGTGAAAATACTTATCGGGCAGTCACCCGAAAGTAAATTTTGTCAAGTAACTCTATAAAGGAGAATCATGAACATGACTAATACGTCTAAAAAGAACCAAGGAAACAGTAATTCGAAAAGCACCTCCGGAAACTCCGGTAACGGAACCACTCGTGGTGGACAGGGCGGCAGCTCTTCATCTTCTTCGAAAAGTCACCCCACTCGTGAAAATACACCTCAGAAAGATACGCATCCACGACCGGGCATGGACACCCAGCGCACGACGAAAGAAGATCGTTCCTGTGATACACAGCGTAAAGAAAATGAGCACAAAACAGGAAGTCACTCCGATTCGTGTGGATGTGATTCCAAAAAATACTAAATTTACTGAAATATGAAGCATTTTCGTTAATGCCCTCCATCTTTCCATCCGAATGTAAAACCGCGGAAGTTTATTCCGAAAATCCACTCATTTATGTGAGATGATAAACCTTATACATTTCGGATATTTCATGATGAAAATTAACACATGCTTCACGTTACCTGGCTCGGCTTCATGCCGGGCCTTCAGGAATTTCAAAAAAAGGAGTTTTAAAATGAAGGATCAGGAAAAAAACACTTCCGAAAGATCTGAGGAAATGGAAAGTCAGAATTCCTCATGTGAATGCACTTCCGCAGACATGAAACATTATCACATGATGAGCCTTACCGTTTCTCGTAATGAAAACGGAAAAAATACATGCATCGGCATTCATCGCCAGACAGGGAAACCCACGACGATTGACGTCTCTCAGGGCGGACGGTCATGGACGCTCAGCCCAAAAGAACTTTATAAACTGCCTGAAGATCTTAGTCAGGAAGTACGCTCCCTTCTTCACGCCGGGAAAAGTGAAAAAGAAGGAAGCAGTGAATCCTTCTGGGAATGCTGCATGACAAAAGACGCAGATGCTGATTTTTACGAAGAAGAACTGATTACCGATTCCAGTTACGGTATCCGTTAATCAGTCGTTTTCACGTTAAAATCTCATTTTATTTTATCGTGCTTCAGACATGCTGATTTCACTTTAAATTTTTGTCTGGCGCATCTCTGAAAGCAGATATTTTTAGTAAGATATACTGATTCCACTTTAAATTTCCGTTTTGTGCGGCTCTTAAAGCAGGATTTTTCAGCGAAGCAAAAATGCCGGGGAAGCGGAATTTTATAATGTATCGGGTATAAAAATACCATGGAAGTAAAATTTATCGTGTTTCGCATATAAATTACGCACTTCAGAGATTAAAAGCCAGGCAAAAAGATTTTTCTTTTCGTCTGGCTCTTTTTATTTTTCTCTGCGTATTATACAGATTTTCACTAAATTTTTGTCCCACGAGATCTGTCAGTCACAGTTCATATATTATAAATTTCCGCTTCTCCTGCATTTTCAGCGGAGAAAAATGCTGAGGAAACGGAAATTTATAGTGCATCGGGTATATTACTCTTTCTCATTTAAGCGCCGGTTTAAAAAGCCCACCACCGCTGGCGGATACGCATGAATCTCCCACTCTCCCAGAACGTTAAACTCCATCCAGTTAAACTGAGTATCCGCTTCCACGACAAAAAGACTTTTATCTGGCGCACGCCGAATCAGAGATTCTAATAAATCGTAAACATCCTGCGTTCTTTCCTGAAAAAATCTGTACGGAGGGCAGCAGAAAACCGTCCATGGTATATCCTGTGGTAATACCGGGTTCCTTTTATTCCATAAAAAAACATCTCCCGGCCGTACACATACACGTGCTTCCACGTTTAAGAGTTTTACATTATCTGTAATCACTCGCGCGGTGGGAAAATGCTGCTCACAGATCGTGGCGGCTTTCGCTCCCCGACTCAGACTTTCCAGAGCCAGCGCACCTGTTCCGCCGAACAGATCTATTATATAACTGTCTTTTACCCGCATATGGATGAGATTAAAAATCGCCTCCCTCACCCGATCTTTCATGGGACGCACACGCCGATCTCCGGCATACGCGATTTTTCGCCCGCCAAATTCCCCACCGATAATCCTCATCCCCACCGGAATCACTTCATATGTTTCTTCTTTTCTTATCTGTTTTTTTCCCATTTTTTCTCTTTCATTTTCCGTATATGTCCCACAAAACTGTTTTTCAGCATATACTGATTCTGTCTTAAATTCTTCATTTTACTCGGCAACAAAAACAGGCATTTTCAGCGAAGCAAAATGCCGGAGAATCGGAAATTTATAGTGTATCAGGTATATAATTTTGATTCAGATTTTCATTGTGCGCAGTCACAAAACAGGCATTTCATGAATCGCCCAAAAACTGCCTGCCTGCGGACAGAGAAATCCCATTTTTATCGTGCATCAGGTATATACTCTGGTTTTATTTTAAATTCTCATTTTTTGTGGCGCTAACTGATTCACATTTAAATTTCCATTTTGTGCGGCTCTGAAGCAGATATTTTTAGTGAGAAGCAAAAATGCCGGCCCGCCGGTCTGCGGACAAGGAAAACAAAAATTTATAAAGTGTATCGGGTACAAAAAAATGAAAAAATGGAATTTCATGGTGTACCAGGTATAAAAATGGATCCGATACACCATGAAGCAGGCATCTGTCAGAATCATTTAATCACAAAGATCCAAAATGGCAAGAACATCTTTTCCCGTGATATTTTGACGCTCACCCCAGCGCGGGTTTCTCGTCTCCGCGATTTCCGCGATTTTCCGGCACACTTCGTCCGTCACGCCATATTCCGCTTTCGTCGCCGTGATTCCCGCCTGACGGAAAAACGCTTTCGTGCGGGAAATCGCTTCGTCGATCACCTGGTTCGAGTCATTTCCAGTAATCCCCCATATGCGCTGCGCATACTGTAATAATTTTTCTTTCTTCGATTCACGCAGGTATGACCACACCGCCGGTAACACCAGAGCCAGCGTACGTCCATGATCGGTTCCCGTCAGCGCGGTAATCTCATGCCCGATCATATGTGTCAGCCAGTCTTGGACGCATCCCTGCGCGATCCATCCGTTTAACCCCCATGTGGCACACCACATCAGATTCGCGCGAACCTCATAATTCATCGGATCCGCCTTCACTTTTGGCGTTTCTTCGATCAGCGTAAGATAAATCCCCTCCGCCATCCGGTCCTGTAAGGGAGTATTCACCGGATATGTCATATACTGTTCCGAAACGTGCACAAAAGTATCCACGATTCCATTCGCCACCTGCCGTTCAGAAAGGGACATGGTGGTTTCCGGATCCAAAATACAGAACTGTGGAAAACTTTTCTCCGAATAATACGCCAATTTTTGTTGTGTCGAATTCCGAGAAATCACCGCTAAACTGTTCGACTCAGATCCTGTGGCAGGAAGAGTCATCACACATCCAATTTTTACAGCGTCTTTTACCTCAGCTCCCTTTTCCAGAATATCCCATGGTTCACCTCCCTCATACTTCGCTGCCGCCGCGATAAATTTTGTACCATCTAAAACCGATCCTCCGCCAACAGAAAGTAAAAAATCGATTTTTTCTCTTTTTACCATTTCCACCACCTGCATACAGGTTTCATATTTCGGATTCGGCTCTATTCCCCCGAATTCCAGCCAGTGATGCCCTGCCAGCGCATCCTTCACCTGAGTATATACGCCATTTTTTTTAATGGATCCTCCTCCATATGTTATTAAAATTTTTGCGTTCATCGGAATCAGTTCTCGCAGCCTGGAAATCTGACCTTTACCAAAAACCACCTTTACCGGATTTACATAACTAAAATTTAACATATTCCTTATCCTCTATTCATAAAATTTACTTTTTTATTCAAAAAAAGGGCAGACTCCCTTTTGACGCTCCGACAGATGCCCTGTATTATATAATCATTTATTATATAATCATCCATATGATCATGATTCATATGAAATCCTATTTTTTCATTTAATAAAAAGCATCCATCATTTTTAACAGAAAACCTGCTTCTGCTTTAAGTTTTCATTTTGTTCGGCTCTAAAAACAGATGTTTTTATACCCGACACACTATAAATTTCTGCTTTTCTGTCATTTTACTTCGCTGAAAATGCCTGCATTCCGAGCCACATAAAACGGAAATGTAAAGTGGAATCAGATAATGAAGCAAAAATAATAGCCTGTCTGTCGGCGGCCAGAGGAAAATGAAAATTTATGTGCATCAGGTGTAAAACGCTCCACACCAAGTGTTCTTTATATAATTATACCGGCACTTTTTAAAAAATTTTTGTTTTCCGCAGCTCTGAAAACAGACATTTCATGTATCACGAAACGCCCAAAAAAGTGAAAATACACAAAATATTCCGAACACAAAATATTCCACAACAAAAAATTATCCAGGAAATGACCATTTTCAGTAAAAGTGACTGGTTTTTAGGCATTTTTGTCTCTGAAGTTCTATTATAGAATTCAGCTTAAAAAAAACAAGAGTCCATTACTCATCCTGATCCTTTTTATGTCCCACGTACTAATAAATTTCTGCTTTCCAGGTATTTTCAGCGAAACAAAAATGCCGGAGAAGTGGAATTTTATCATGCCTCGGATATAAAAAACCGTTTTTTTATTATATTTTAAAATTTTATACTCGTTACATGATAAATTTTCATTTACCGGCTATTTTCCCCTCATTTTTCATTTCATTTTCATTTTCACGGCCCATAACTTACATTTTATTCCTTCCATACACTAAAAATTTTAGTTTTTCTATTATTCATGATTACATTTCATACATGTATTTATGATTACATTTCATGCATGACTTCATACGTATACAAAATATAAATTTAAGACAGGCGTCAGTTTTACCGAATCAAAAATCGAAATATAAATTTATTATACCCGATACACTATAAAATTCCGCTTCCTCAGCATTTTTGCTTCACTGAAAGTGCCTTTTCAGAGCCGCAGAAAACGGAAATTTAAAGTGGAATCAGTATATATCCGGACAAAATTTTGAAAACAAGGAAAATTTAAGTGAACACCACCACAATAATTTTAATGACGATTATCTGTATTTTATTTATTTTCGTCTGGTGCTGGCTTCTTGTGCGAAAATTTATATTTCGTATCCCTTTTCTTCCTCCTTTAGAGTCAAGAAAATTAGCAAAATGGCAGGGACGTGACGTTTTAGGTATTTTCGGACTATATATTTTCCTTCCTCCGACATTTTTTCTTGCATTTTCGTTTATCGGAAGTTTCTTTTCAGAACCACACACTCTGGATCACACTTTTAATTCTGAAATCCCATCTTTTTCTGTAAGCGATTCTTCAAAAATTATCGTGGAAAATCCCGGATATGCCTTTTTACCGACAGAAAATCAGCTTCTTTCTCCTGATTCCCAAAAGAGTTCAGAATCGGCACAAAAATCTTCTAAAATTTCCGTTCTCTCTGATGACGCCGAATCTCCAGAAATGGATCTGAGGACACAGCATCCACTTTTTCAGTTTTTGCAGACAGATCCCTCCGTTTTTAAGTATTTTTTTGCTTTTTTTTTCGCGGTTCTGTGGATCCCTTTTATTGAAGAATTCCTCTTCCGTGTCATTCTTCAGGGATGGTGCGAAAAAAAAGAACGACTTTTTTTCGGGATTTCCCGACAAAATGGCTGGCGCTCAGTTTTTTTTATCGCGATTTTCTTTTCGCTGATGCATTATCGTTCCGCGGACACTCCTGTTCCTGATGTCCAAGAATTATGGCTTTCTTTTATCGCAAACATTTTTGGACAGATGATTTTACTCATATGCGTTTTCGTTTTATTTATACGGATGAATCAGATCACTCTTCCCGATTTAGGGATTCAGCTCCGTTACTGGAAAAAAGATATTTCATATGGAATTTTGGCCTTTTCAGCATGTGCTTTACCTGTTTATCTTATTCAGGGTGCTTTAACACACATATGCACTTCTCACGGATTTTCTGCTGACCAGTTTTCTCTGATTCCGATTTCTTTAGTTTTTGGAATGCTTTACTGGAGAACCCACAGAATTTTACCCAGTTTTGTCACCCACGCCATTTTTAACCTTACGGCCGTCCTGGCCACATTTCCTCTGCCAAAATAAAAGACTTTCATCTGAAGCAAAAAGAAGCAAAAATCCGATCTGCCACCAAAAAATCATATCCGATTCAGGATAAATTTTATCGTATATCCTTCACGTACGATACACGATTATATTCGAAACATTTATTCCCGATGCACTCTAAATTTTCGCTTCTCGGACATTTTGTTTCGCTGAAAATACCTGCTTCGAGAGCCGCATAAAACGGAAATTTTATAATGGAACCAGAGTATATTACTCACCCGGCACTTCCTGTCAAAAAATTCAGCCACCTTCACACAAAACAGAAACTCTTCGCCTTCCAAAAGACCGTCCAGAAAACGCAGAAGAGACCTTATATCCACAGTTTAAGCCGTCCATCCAGCATGTCCGGTATTTTTTTCTCCACATTCCGCCGTACCTGTTCCGCGGTACTTCTGGCCGTAAAATGAGACGCGATGATTAATTCATTTTTAAATTTTTCCCGCCTCTGAATCACATCCTCCAGATGAATATGACCATATCTGTGAATTTTTTCCTGCTGATGCCGTGGTTCCACGAACGTCATTTCCATAATAAGAACTTCTGACTCATAAAAAATCTCATTCCGGTCCAGCCCGGCCGGGTTACTGTCCCCCAGATACGCCACGCGAGGAAAACGCAGTTCATACTGAATTTCCACTCCCGATTCTTTTAACTGAAGGATCTGCTCACCCGACAGAGACAAAAACTCTGGTTTCAACTTTTTTCGCCGGTTATACACTACATACCCCAGAGATGGAATCCGGTGTACAGTCGCCCAGGCTTCCACAAAAACTTCGCGACTCAGCTCCACACGCTGTCCATCTTTCATACCGATTAACTCACAGGCAAAACTTCCCTGATCCAGCTGCGCCCAAAGTTTCAGCATATGTGCCACTTTATCCACCATTTCGCAGGGCAAAAAAATCCTTGGTGGTGTCATCTTCATCATACGTCGACGCGCGACATAACTGGGAAGCATTACTAAATGATCCAGGTGAGTATGGGAAATAAACAGATTCGGCGTCCCCATAAACATCCACGGATGTGCGCCCGCATCAAAAGCCACATTCAGTTCTCCCACCCGCCAGTAAGTCTGAACCGCGGCCCGGGAATAACCTTCGATCGTTAAATCTTTATATATAAGACGTTTTATCGGTAAATCTCGAACCATCATACATTCCGTATTTTTCTTCTTGTTTCATGAAAATTTAGTGTATTAAGAAATCCCTGATCCTATTTATTATGCCCGATCCTCTATAAATTTCCGCTTCCTCGGTATTTTGTTCTGCCGAACCCCCCTGCCTTCAGAACCACTAAAACAGAAATTAAATTATACTGTTTTCACTTTAAAATTTTCGTTTCATGCGCTTCTTAAAGCAGGCATTTCAGCGAAACAAAAATGCTGGGAAAACGGAACTTTCACAGTGCATCGGGTATAAAAACAGTAAATACTGGTTCCACTCTAAATTTCCGTTTTGTGCTGCTCTGAAATCCGTTTTTTAACGAAACAAAAATGTCGGAAAAGCGGAATTTTATAGTATATCGGGCATAAAACAGGCAGTTTTAGCGAAGCAAAAATATCAGTCTGCCTGTCAGCGGACGATAAAAGCAAAAACTAAAGTTTTCCAGAAAAAATACTGGTTCCATTTTAAATTCCCGTTTCATGCCTCTCTGAAAGCAGGTATTTTTAGAGAAGTATACTGGTTCTATTTTAAATTTCCGTTTTCTGCGGCTCTGAAAGCAGGCATTTTCAGCGAAGCAAAATGCCGGGGAAGCGGAATTTTATAGTGTATCGGGTATAAAATGCCGGGAAAACGGAAATTTATAGTGCATCGGATATAAAACAGATAAAGTTTTGGACTATTTTCCACTTTTTGCTCATTCTGTCAAGACAGGCACTCATTTCTTTTGCTCAAAAATCATCAAAAGATCTATAAAACTTATCTTCCTGGCTCCATCACTTCCGACGGTTCATGCATGATTTCCTCTTAAATTTCATTCCATAAACCTCTGAAAACCAAAATACTTCATACGTCACAAAATTCCGAAAAGTGCCATTTTTGCCGTAAACAGAATGAATTTTATCCCCGATGCACTATAAATTTCCGCTCTCCGACATTCTTCTTTCGTTAAAAAACGGATTTCAGAGCCGAACAAAACAGAAATTTAAAGGAATATCCGTAAAATCTGTGGAGCACAAAAAAAGAAGATATACGCTCCAGAAGACGACACAAAAATTTTATCGTGTCCCATGTGTAAAATCAGAATATTATATTCCCGATGCACTATAAATTTCCGTTCCTCCGGCATTTTACTTCTCTGAAAATACCTGCTTTAAGCGCCTCACAAAACGGAAATGAATGTAAAACCAGGGTAATTTATCCTGTAAAATCAGAAATACCGCATCATTTCATTCCGTAAAACAGGATCCTTTTTCCTCGATTTCCACAGAATTCGAATGATTTCCTTTCCCAGCCTCTTTCACGGTAATATTACATAATTCCATGGACGGACAGATTTTATCCTTATCCCGTGCATAAGGGCACACTCCAGAAGAACAGGAACATGTGCCGGCACGAGTCTTCTTAAAGACGTTAAAAAAAACATAACCCACATATCCCGCAGCAAGAACTGTTATAATAATAACTAATAAAATATCCAGCATTTTATCTCTCCGGACAATTTTTATATGATATACCTATAAATTTTTACTTTCCCTGTCCGCCGACAGACGTTTCGAAATTTTTACTGATTCTCCTTTAAATTCCGTTTTGTCCAGTTCTGAAAGCAGGCATTTTCCAGAGAAATGTACTGGTTCTCCTTTAAATTTCCATATTATGCGGCTCTAAAAGCAGACATTTTCAGCGAAGCAAAATGCCTGCCGGCATGTCGGCGGACAGGGGAAGCAGAAATTTAAGTGTATCCGATATAAAAATCCCAGGAAAGCGAAAATTCATCGTGCACCGGCTTTAAAATCCGGTATTTCAGTGAAACAAAAAACCAGGGAAGTAAAATTAAGAGTGCATCAGGTATAAAAAATAAATGTCTGCATTCTGAATTATACAAAAAGGAAATTTATAGTGTATCCGATACAAAAGAAGATCCGTATATCCCTGACCCGTCATCCTCTACTAAATTTTACACTCCCCAGTGAAAATACATTCCCAGCTGATAAACACATACTGCCACACACCACGCAAGAAATGTCAGCGTACACCACTGTGTAACCGCCCATTTCCAGCCTGCCTCACGCCCCATCACCGCAAAAGACGCCATGCACGGTGCACTGATCAGACAAAACAGCATAATGCAAAATCCCTGAAGTGGAGTATACGTTTTCTTCAGTATTTCACGCAGAGATTCTGATTCCTCATCCACCTCTCCCAGTTTATACACGATTCCCATCTGCGCGACAAAAACCTCTTTCGCGGCGATCGCTCCCAGTAACGCCGTTCCTATTTTCCAGTCTCCACCCATGGGTAAAAGTGCTGGCTCCATCACATTTCCCAGCCGTCCCATAAAACTATAACTCAGCGCAGCTTCCGCCTCTTCATTATCTATTTCCGCCAAAATCCCTTCCAGTACAGAAGCCTCTGTGTTCTCCTCTGGCCCAGTTTCCTCGGCATTCACAGACTCACTTTTCGCCACATCTTCCACCACAGTTTCTGTTTTACTTTTCGTTACACTTTCCGCCACATGCTCTGTTTCACTTTCGGATCCGTTTCCAGATATTTCTAAAACTTCCATTCCACTTTCATTTATTTTATCCGCCGGAATCAAATTTTCTCCCGACTCTGAAACCGATTTCTCCGCCGTGATACTTTTTTGAGCCTCTATTTCTGCAGCTTTCTCAGCCTCCGCACGGCGCGCATCATAACGTGCCACCTCCTCAGAGGAAAGTCGTGGGAAAGTAGTGCACACCCACAGTAAAATCGAAATTCCAAGAATTACCGTTCCCGCTTTTTTCAGATACAGCCAGCCGCGCTCCAAACTGTGAATTCCCACCGTACGAAACGTGGGTAAATGATACGGCGGTAACTCCATGATAAACGGAACCGCTTCTCCCCGAAGAACTGTCACGCTCATTATTTTCGCGATAATACACGCCAGGATAATCCCGATTACATAAAGCAGCCACATCATCGGCGCATTCCATTTCGTGGGAAAAAACGCCGGGATCATCAGCGCATAAATCGGAAGCCTGGCCCCACAACTCATCAGAGGCAAAATAAACATCGTCGCCAGACGTTCCCGTTTTTCCGGAAGTGTCCGTGTGGCCATAATCGCAGGGACCGTACACCCAAAACCGATTAACATGGGAATAAAACTCTGACCGTGTAATCCGACTTTATGCATAAATCGGTCCATTAAAAAAGCCACCCGCGCCATATAACCGGAATCTTCCAGCACAGAAATTCCCAAAAATAGCAGTAAAATATTTGGCAGAAATATTACCACTCCACCCACTCCACCAATAATCCCATCCACCACCAGTGATCGCAGTAAACTGCTTTCTCCCGATTCTCCCCACAGCGCGTTTAGGTTTTCTCCCAGCCAGCCGAATCCCGTTTCGATCCATTCCATCGGCAGTGCACCCAGCGTAAATGTTAACTGAAATAACAGATACATCATCACCAGAAAAATGGGAATTCCCCACCACCGGTGCGTTAAAACCTCATCCAGTTTATCAGATGCCGTCCTGGAAACTTCTCTCTCTGTTCTCGCCGATTCTGCGCATAATTTCCCGATTACATCATAACGTGCCGAAATAATCGCCACTTCCGGGGCACCGGACGCCACCTCCGCCAGAGTGTTTTTCGCTTCCTTCACCAGTCGCTCAACTTCCGGTGAATTCCACCTTTCCTGAACTGCCGGATCTCCCTCCAATAATCTTATCGCCGTCCACCGACGAAGAATCTCATCCTTCAAAAATTCCGCCGGTGTGTTACCCTTCTCTTTTAGCCCATCCGACGAAGAAACCTCAGAAAATAATGCCGACGAAAGAGAGGAAATCACCCCCTCCACATTCTCCGCATACATAATAATTCCCTGATTTCCAGCTTTTTCTTTTTCGCTGCCCTGTTCTTTAATTTCAGAATGCTCCGCAGATCTTGCGGCCACGGCCATCACGGCGTCAAGAATCGCGTCCATTCCCTCTTTTTTTGACCCGACGGTCTCTATAATCGGAGCACCTAAAAATTCAGAAAACTTCTCCAGGTCAAAAGAATAACCCCGCCAGTGCGCGATATCCATCATGTTAAACACCAGAACCAGAGGAACTCCCATTTCCTTCAGAAGGAACGTTAAGTATAAATTCCGATGCAGATTCGACGCATCTAAAATATTTATCACCACATCCGGTTTTTCCGTTAAAAGAAAATCCCTTACCACACGCTCTTCTTCCGAATAAGGCGTAATACTGTACGTCCCAGGTAAATCCGTTATCTGTATCCTCTGTCCCTTATATGTCGTTATCCCTTCATAACGCTCCACGGTCACGCCAGGATAATTTCCCACATGCTGCCGAGCCCCGGTAAGATTATTAAAAATAGTCGATTTCCCACTATTCGGATTCCCCACCAGCGCCACATGAATATATTTTAACATATGCATTTTTCATTAACTCCACATCAGTACAGACCATCTGCGCACAAAATTTTCACCTTCAAGAAATCACCCCCAGAATCAAAATACCTGCCGAAATTTTTTACTTTCGCCATAACACTTCCATCAGGGCAGATATTTTATCACCGACTCATTTATAAACTTCAGATTTCCGCAGCCAGGTAAAATTTTAATTTTATACCCGATGCACTATAAATTTCCGCTTCCTCGGCATTTTGCTTCGCTGAAAATGCCTGCTTTCAGAGCCGCACAAAACGGAAATTTAAAATGGAACCAGTATATGCTGAGTTCACCATAAAATTAAAATTTTATGTGGTTCAGCCATCCGACATGAGAAGCTGCATGAGATATATATGCTCCCATGACCACACGATACGAAAATTTATTCTGATTCTGCTTTAAAATTCCATTTCGTGCGATTCTGGAAGCAGGCATTTTCAGTAAATCGAAAATGCCTGGAAAGCGGAAATTTATAGTGCATCGGGTATAAAATGGAATCAGTAAAACAGAATGAACCTCCTGTCACAGCACCACATGCCACACTCTGTTCTATAAAAAAACTGAAACATCACCTAAATTATGAACCAGCTGATTTATGGATCCATTTAATCCTGCACCTGAATGATATGCGCCAGACCGCGCCCCAACACAAGTCGCGTATCTTTACACCGAATGATGTAACCGTTATGCAGTGAATTATTCACCATTTCCACTTCCGCTCCAGGCACCAGACCCATGGACGCCAGACGTCCCAAAAGAGCGGATCCGACATTCATCCCGGTAATTACTGTTCTTTTCCCTTTTTCCACTTTCGAAAGTGACATTTAAACCCTCCTTTCCTAAAATATGATTAATGTATATACTGTTTTTGTTTCATTTTCCATTTTGTACAGCTTTTAATGCAGGCATTTTCTGTGAAGTCATACCGGCCTGTCTGCAGACCGTGAAACGGGAAATTATCTCGTGTTTCAGGTATAAAGGACCATTTCCCTCTCAAAACTCGCAGCCTTATCGGTTCTCCGACTCCTGCTGCGGTAAAACCTGCAGCACGATTCCCCGTGCCTCATCCTTCCAGAGAGAGAAAGGGTTTCCATTCACCCGAATATCCATGGGATCTCCCCAGGGAGCAGCTCCCTCCACTTCCACGAGCGTCCCCGAGGTGATTCCCATTTCCGTAACACGACTTAAAACCTTTTCATCCACTTCCAGCCGAAGCACACGCCCACGTTCCCCCGTCAGGAATGTATCCAGCGTTCGTTCCGATGATTTTTCCGCCGTGCCCTGTTCTCCCTGCACGTTTACACGCGTCACTAAAGTTTCCACGCACTGCTGGCACCGCACGTAGTCCGCATCCTGATCACATCCCTGCTCAAAATTTGAAAGCCAGAGATGACCACCACGCGGACAATTCTGTACAAATGTCGCGAATCGCACTAATTTATCCAAAATATCTCGGGAAATCGCATGCTCCATCCGACACGCCACCTCTCCCGCTCTTTTATCCTCCACTCCCAAAAAATCCCTCAGAAAAGTCTTCAGCTGCACATGCCGAGAATATATCTCCTCCGCCACTTCATGACCTTTCGGCGTAAACGTAACATAATCATACGGCGCATAATGTATCAGCTCCCTTTCCGCCAGAGTCCGTAACGCTCCTGTTACAGAGGCATTCGTCACCTTCATCTGACTGGCGATATCCTTCGGTCGCGCCACCTGCTTTTCCTGAATTATCAGATAAATCGCTTCCAAATAATCTTCCAGGCTTTCTGTTAACTCTGTTATGACACCCGCAGTCATTATAATACCCTCACTCAATTTCTTAGTCTAAACTAAAATTCTACACACTTATAAAAATTTTTCAAGATGTAATGCCCACAAATTTTAAAAAATTTTTAATTTTTTTAACTTTTTATAAAAAATTTTTACTTTTTACGTATTTTCTTTATAAATATTTAGTTTTTTTAATAAAAAATCTTTCGATAAATATAATGTATCTTTCCACATATTCATTCTTTATACTGTTTCCACCTTAAATTTCCTTTTGTGCAGTTTTTAAAACAGGCATTTTCAGTGAAGCAAAAATGCCAGAGAAGCGGAAATTTATAGTGCATCGGGTATAAAGCGTTTATATTTATCCTTTTTTACGTTCTAGTTTTGTCTGCATTTATTCTGTTTCTCCTCCTATATTCCATTTTATGCAGCTCTAAAAGCAGACTTTCAGCGAAGCAAAAATGCCAGAGAAGCGAAATTTACAGTGCATCAGGGATAAAACAGATGTTTCACGGATTCATAAAACACGAGAAAAACAAAATTTCATGAACGTTATGCATAAATTTCAAAACATCATTTACATTTCTGAATATTTTACCATTTTTATATAAAATCGAAAGCACCTCTGCAGTAAACTTACCAGAACATTTAATGTTTTCTGACTCCGTGTTTATTTTTTAACATAATTTCACAGTATTTTTAATACATACCTGCTTCTCTTTTAAATTTCCGTTTCCTGCGGTTCTGAACGCAGGCATTTTCAGCGAAGCAAAAAAATATCGGAAAAGCGGAATTTTATAGTGCCTCGGGGGGTATATAATCGCAAAAATGGAATTTTTTAAAAATAGAATCAGCGAAAACTACTTTTTACGACATACACATAAAATATTTTAGAAAACAGTTTTTATAAAATGCACAGAAATACAAAAATCAGAACTCCACCTAATCTCCAAAATTTCATCGCAAAACAAAAAAAACCGGCACATTTTTAGAAATGCACCGGTTCACAAAAGGCCAAGATTTTTTTCCTCCACAGAAAACGTTCGCCGCACTCCGAAACAGCCACCGTCTTCCATACAAATTTTAATCTTCGTATTTTTTGGGGAAAAAGAAATCCATAACCATATTACTCATTTTCATATAAATTTAATTTCACTGAATTCTGTGAAACAGGTCTGAGAGACACCGTTTTTACATTATTCCCTTTTTGCTTTCTCTCGATAATTGAAGCCGAGGTTAATGGTGGAAGTAAATCTTCCTGCATGGGAATAAGAATTTCATCCACCGATTCATCCGCAGACGGAGCTGGTGTTCCTGGCTCTGCTGGTAAAGGAATCACTGGCTCCACGACAGTCGGAACTTCACTCTTTTCTTCTCCTGAAGTTTTCTGTGCCGGTGTTTCTTTCATCATTTTCGTAACATCTCTCTTATTAAGAGCGGGCACCGCGACACGTTCTGACGGTCTGGAAACGGAACTCGGTAAATCCTGCCGTGTTCTTACAGATCCATTCTGATTCACACCCTCTCCCGGACTGCTGGTGACACCACGCCCGTCAGTATTTCTGTTAGCGAAACGGTTTATCTGCTGTGAAACACTCGTGGCTTCCGGATCAACTTGCCAGCCACCACCCAGGGCACGATATATTTCCACCACCGTGCTGGCTAAATTCGCTCGCGCTGTGGCCAGCGTTTCTTCATATTCCAGCACGCTTCGCTGAGAATCCAGCACGGGCAGGAAACTTTCACGTCCACTGGCATATAAACTTTCCGATATTTGTAAGGCATCCCGATTCTGAAGTACTGTTTCCTCTAAATTCTGAACTCTCTGCTGAAGCCGGACAAATCGCGCTAAAGCGTTATCCACTTCTTCCGCCGCTTCTAAAACCAGCTGCTGATATTCATAACGCATCTGTTCCGTAACGCCTTCCTGATACATGATGTTACAGCGAATTTTTCCGAACTGAAATATATTCCACTGCAGAGAGGGGGTTACACTGGCGGTTATGGAACGCGGACCAAAAATATCTTTCAGCTGCGCAGCTTCCAGTCCAAATGATCCCATAATGAAAAATCTGGGATATTTATCTGCTTCCGCGACTCCTATTCTTGCCGTCTGAGCAGCCAGCCGACGCTCCATGGCGCGAATATCTGGACGTCTGTGTAAAATATCTGCTGGCACGCTGGCCGCCACCGCTTCCGTGGCCACAGGAATCGGCTCCACCTTCTTCATTAATTCATCCACGGTTCCGGGAGGTGACCCCATCAGAACACTCAGACGATTTAACGCCACCTGATATTCACTGACGACATTCGGATACTGTGCTTCCATGGAGTGCAGATTTCCCATGGCCTGAGCATACGAAAGCCGGTCATCTTTTCCTGCCTTAAAACGTGCTTCGATAATATTCAAAAATTGTCGCTGCTGGTTTATGTTCGCCCGAATGATCTCCATCCGTTCCTGTGCAAGACGTGCGGATATATACGTACTGGCGGCATCCGCAAGTAAAATCATCTTCGTACTGCGATAATCATCTTCCGTCGCCTCCAGCTCCGCTTCCTGAGCTTCCACCAGACGCCGCAGACGTCCGAAAACGTCTATTTCCCAGTTCGCGCTTAATCCCCACGACCAGCTTTCCGACACAAGTTTTGCCCCGGCCATTCCTTCACGTTCTCCGGAAGATTTATTCAGTGAATACGCGCTATTCATATCAACTTGCGGGAATAAATCTCCTCGTGTCGCGCACAGTAAAGCCCGCGCCTGATATATTTTCCATGCGGCAGCGCGCAACGACAAATTCTGTTCATTAATATTCACTAAAATCGTATTTAATACCGGATCATCAAAAACCGTCCACCAGTCGTCCAGGGCAGGCAGACCAGGTTCCACTCTTTCGCTTTCTTCCTGCGTCCAGTTTACTGGTGCAGGAGATGCAGGAGGCCCAGAATAATCTGGCCCCACAGTACAGCCAGTCAGAACTGTAAGGAATGACAGAAACAGAAACGCCAGATATACTGGAAACATTCCTAAAATTTTCAATTTAAATGACGGAAATCGGAGCATGTCGTCACCTCTTTACTAAACTCTTAAAACAAAAAAACACGCATAAACATTTTATGCTTATGATGTATTATCCATCGGTAAAAATGAGTTCAGATAAAAAGTAAAACAGTATCAATTATTCCAGTTTTATCGAAATTTTTAATAATTTTAGTTGTATCACATACTCTTAAAACTCAAAATAAGAAAGATAAGAAAAGACTGCCGGTAATGCCGATTTTAACGGCATTAAAATACGCAGACTTTTCCGATTTTTCCGGTTCAGAAGATACAAAAACCGCATAATTTAGACGTGATTTTATTATCACTTTCGTCTTTTTAAGATTTTCTTGTCCGTACATGACATGTCCGGCACGGGCATTATGTACATTTTTATCATTTCCAAAAAATTTTTGTTTTCAGCTATAAAAAAACTTTATCTCACGGAGAGCCAGAATATAAATTGATTTTTACAAAATATGAGTTATAATAAATATATTATGGCAGAGAAATCCGATTCACGAAAATACAGTAAAACTGTGTTTCATACGGATCACATGGTTCTGTTTTTATTTTTTGTTTTTCGCACCATGAATTCATGCCTTTCCGTAAAGTAAAAATGCGAAAATACAAAATTTTTTAGTGTATCGGGCATATGATTTCGGAAGCGAAAACTCCATTTTTAACACACCACACGGGTTCTACTTTAAATTTCCGTTTTTTGTTTCGCTGAAAACCGGCATTTTCAGAAAAGCAAAAACACCTGCCAGTCTGTCGGCGGACAGAAGAAATGGAAATTTATCGTACCTCGAGTATAAAATAACTTTTGAAAGAGAAAAAAATGTCAGAATTAATCATCAGCGTTTCCGGATTACGTGGAAAAATAGGCAAAAACTTAAATGCAGACGTTATTATTCCTTATATTTCCGCATATATTCATTTTTTAAACGAGCATCATCTTTTTGGACCGCTGGTCGTGGGTTATGATGGACGTGAAAGTGGGAAAAGCATTTTGCAGACCATTTTACGCACCGCCGAGATACATCACCGCGAAATTCTTATTTCTGGAGTTACCGCCACTCCCACTCTGGGGGTTCTCGTTAAATTCCATCATGCCGCGGGCGGAATTCAGATCACCGCCAGTCATAATCCACATCCATGGAACGGCCTAAAACTTTTTGGACCAGACGGGCGAATTTTATCTAAAAATTTGGGTTCTGAGGTAAAAACTCTTTTTGAAAATTTTATAAAAAATTCAGATTCTCCCTTATCTGACGCTCCGTCTTCCTGCATTTCTGAAAATCCAAAAAATATTCTTTCACCGTCAGAATCTTTTTCCGAAAAAATGTGCCGTGAGATTCCTGACACCATCACGCCACATATGGAAGTATTATTAAAAACAGTAAACGTACAAAGAATTCAAAAACGAAAATTCCGTGTTCTGTTACACTCGAATCATGGCAGCGGAAGTGTACTGGGAATTCCTCTTCTAGAAAAACTGGGCTGTGACGTCCTTTTCACTTCCGAGAAGGAGACTCCTGACGGGAATTTCATACATACTCCGGAGCCGACAGAAGAAAATTTACACTCTGTCTGTCCACTCATTCCAGCCATGAACACAGATGTCGGATTTTGTCAGGACCCGGATGCTGACCGACTGGCGATAATAGATGCCTCAGGCCGGTATATCGGAGAAGAGTATACTGTCGCGCTCTGTGCCGAACACATTTTATCCCAGTTTATAAATTCCTCTCACTTTACCCATTCTTCTAAAACAGATTTTTGTACCGATCTGCCTGCGGTAATTACGAACTGTTCCACGAGTTTAATGACGCGGGATGTCGCACGGAAATACGGTTTTCCATTCCATTTTTCCGCCGTGGGGGAAGCGAATGTCGTCGAGAAAATGCTGGAAACAGGCGCTATTTTTGCGGGAGAAGGAAATGGAGGTCCGATCGATCCGCGTGTGGGATATGTTCGTGACAGTTTCGTCGGTATGGTTCAGATTTTAGACATGATGGCCGCACGAAACCTTTCCGTGGCTCAGCTGGCGGACGCTTTACCGCGTTATGAAATCGTGAAAACGAAATTTCACGCCACCGCAGAGCAGATGTCCGAAATTTTCGAACAATTTATAAAAAAATATCCAGACGCACAGATAAGTCGCCTTGACGGCCTGCGCCTGAGCTGGGAGGATTCTTGGATTCTTGTCCGTGGAAGTAATACAGAACCCATCATCCGTATTATCGCGGAGGCGAAAACCCGTGAAGATGCGCTGAAAAAATCTGCCCTCCCCCATTTTCCCCATGAAAATTTTTCATCCTAAATTTATTTAAATTTTCGTCTCGTGCGGGCAAAAAATCTGACGTTTTTTATCCGATACACTATAATTTTTGAGTTTTCTCTGTCTGCCTGGCCGAATTCTTTTTATACTATTTAAATAGTATTATATGTTTTCATAATAATATTATAGATTTCCGCCATTTTCCATTTTCAGCACTTCCTCCGCCAGCGCGGCATAATCCTGAGCACCGTTCGACTTTTCGTCGTACAAAAATATCGATTTCCCATAACTTGGCGCCTCCGCCAGCCGTACATTTTTCCTTATTCGTGTCTGAAATACTCGTGCTTCATTCCACGGCACTTTTCCCTGCTGCGCATGACGAAAGAATTCCGTCACATCTCCACTCACTTCTGCGCTTAAACGTACTGCCGTATCATACAGACAGAACAGAACTCCCGACACGCGCAGAGACTGGTTCAGACGCCGAGAAACCAGGGATACCGTTTCCAATAATTTTCCCAGACCGTGAAGTGCCAGATAATGTGGCTGCAGAGGTATAAAAATCTCCTCGACGGTCGTCAGTGAATTTATCGTCAGCACCCCCAGTGACGGCGGACAGTCCACCAAAAGGTAATCAAAATCTCTCGGAAACCCTTCTTCGTCCCCTTTTTTATGTAAAAATTCTTTCAGCTCAATAATTTTATCGCGCAAGATAAATTCTCTGCCCACTACTCCCGCCAGCTCCACTTCCGCCGCCGCCAGATCCAGATGTGCCGGCACGATCCAAAGATTCGGACTCTCTTCCACAGCGCGCATGGCCTCCGACAGTGCGCGATCATTCACCAAAACATCATATATCGAACAAATATCCTCGTCGGGTTCCCACCCAAGATGTAAAGACGCGTGTGCCTGTGGATCCATATCTATTAAAAGTGTTTTTTTCCCCCTGGCCGCCAGAGCCCATGCAAGATTTACCGCTGTCGTGGTTTTCCCCACTCCCCCTTTTTGATTCATCACCGCGATGGAACGCATTCCACATGCTCCTTCTTTTTTTATTCTTTTTTTATTCTTTTTAAAACTTATAAATTACCGTTTTTTGCCGACAAAACTTGTAGGACCCAGCACTTTCACCTTTTACCCGATGCACTATAAAATTCCGCTTCTCCAGCATTTTTACCGCTGAAAATGCTGGCTTTAAGAACCTCATAAACGGAATTTGAAACGAGAACCAGCATATATTATTTTAGTCACTTTCAAATTTTTTACCAGAGGGCAAATTTCTCTCTTTTCTGATTTTATACCCGATACACTATAAAATTCCGCTTCACCGGCATTTAGCTTCACTGAAAATTCCTGCTTTCAGAATGCAAAAATATCGGCCTGTCGGCGAACAGGGAAAATGGAAATTTATCGTGCCTCGGGCATAAATCCCATCTTTTATCTCTCTTCGACACAAAATTCAAAATATCCGATTCTTTTATCCCTCTCATTCCAATAAAACATTTTTTTCGCTTTCCGACACACGATTTTCCGCTCTATATTTCTGTGGCGTTAATTTGAACTGCTGCTTAAATGTCCGAATAAAATATTCTGTCCGACGAAATCCGATCTTTCGGGATACTTCCGCGACACTTATTTCCGTTTCGCGTAAAAGTTTCTTTGCCAGTTCCATCCGTAATCGGGAGATTTCACTTTTCACTGAATGCCCGAACCACATACGAAAATGCCTGTCCAGCGTACTTCTGGAAAGCGAAATCTCATCCGCCACATCCCCCACCGATATATCGTGCATATAATTCCCACGTATAAAATGAATCGCCTCCGCCATATCCTGGTCATGGATCGCCAGAGTATCTGTCGACTGTCGCGTCACCACTCCCACCGGTGGAATTTCCAGCACCGTACCCGTATCCTCTTTCTTCTTTTTATCCCCACTCCAGCTCGACATCTTTTTATCCAATAATCGCGCCGCCTCATACCCCATTCTTTCCGCGTTCAGATGGATACTCGAAAGCTGCGGATGCTGTAAATTACACAGAAGCGTATCATTCGTCGTTCCCAGAACCGCGATTTCTTCCGGGACAGAAATTTCCAGCTCCTGACACGCCTGCAAAACGTGAACGGCCTGCATGTCAGACGCCGCCCATATCCCGATCGGCCGAGGCAGCCGTTTTAGCCAATTATATAATGGTCTTCGGTAACGCTCTTCCCACCCAGAATAAGACGTTACCTCTCCTCCGCCTGAATCATAATCCAGCACAAAATATTTCTTTTTCTTCTCCGTAAGTATTTTTATATACATATCTCGGCGAATATTCGACCACCAATTATTTCCATATGTATAAAACCCAAAATGGATTAACCCGCGCTCCTCAAAATGCTTTACCGCCATCTCCGCCGTACACATTTCGTCCGTCCTAATCTCCGGAAGCACCTCCCTATTATCGCCCAATAATTCCACGTACGCGCATTTCTTCTCCTTCATCTTTTTATGAATCTCTGGAGACGATGACCTCAAAATAATCCCTTCCCCGTTCCATCTGCCAAAATCCTCCGGAACGCCCTCTTTTATCCCACGTTCCTCAAAACTTATCTGCCACGGAACCCACTCCCTTTCCATTTTTTGTGATTTTACATATTCCGAAATCCCGTGTAATAATCCCCTGCCAAAACCTCTTGACGTCTCTATCATCAATAAAACTCGACGATATTTTTTCTTCATTTTCTCCTCCTTATTTTCCATCACAGTTTTCACTCTTTTCCTTTTTTTTCTTTTTCCTTTAAACTTCTTTCATTTTTATTCATTTTCCATTTCCCGTCCACCCCGTTTTATCGCACCTGACAAAAAAATACTATTTTTTGACAAAAAAAGACAGTTGAATTCTCAGTGTATACAGTTTATAATATATTCTACTAATATATATTTTCTCTGTCTTTTTCATCAAAAAATTTTATCCCATTTCTACAGGAATATTTTATGAGAGCATCCATTTTTTCATTTTGTGCCATTTTTGGTGTATTTTTGTGCTTTTCCGCCCACGCGGTTATCCCCACCACCTCTCTTCCTGGTACGGGAACCTCCACATGGACGGGTTTCGACGTAAACCTAAACAACGATACTGCGAATGAAACCGGTTTTACTCCTTTAACAGGAAGTACTTCTGATAAGATTTTCTCTGCCACGGCCCCCTCCGGGATCACTTTAACCGTGGAAAATAATTATGTGACGAACAGCATTCGTGATCGAAATTCCGTCTCTGGTTTTACGTCAAAGGACCCTTACTATAACCTTTATCGCGATTTTATTTATAATAATGGCGGTAATAATGCTACGTCTGCCGACACATGTCTAAACATCTCCCTCACTGAATTAAAACCTAACACGGATTATATCGTCCGCTTTTATGGTTATGATAATTCTGATAATCAGAATGTAAAGACTTATGTGTATCAGAAGGAGGGTCTTACCGGTACTATTAATCTTCTTAATAAGAATGCGCTGGCGGTCATTCGGAACACACAAACTTCGCCTCAGGGTGCCTACGCAGATATTACTCTTAATTCGGGTGACAGCAGCGCACTGAATTTTGTTTTGGCACAATATGCCAGTGGAATTTCCCTCTTTAACGGTCTGGAAATCGTCGAAAAACCCGCTTATCAGCAGTTAATGAAAATTGACTTGGCCGTCACTAACACCTCGAATCTTTATATCGTCACTAATCTCACACCCACCTTCACTCCTTATAATATGTCAACTAATATGTCAACAAAACTTGATAGTGACTTCAATTTTGATGTTGACGAAAACGCCCTTTCCTCTGAACGTTCCACCACGCTGCTAACGATTCATAATGACACCGGCATTACCGCAGAAATTTCCGCCACCGGCACCAAGGGTGGTATCCGTCTGCGTTCCACCGGCAGTTCTCTCTCTTCCTTAAACAAAGATTTATTATTCATTCAGAATGGTACCGTGGATCTCTCCCTCTCTGGTCTTACTGCCGGCCAGCAGTATGAACTGATTCTTTATTCTTATGATCCTGCTCAAGCATACAATTATGAAGCCAACACTTCCAGCCGGTGGTCTTTCGTATCCACGGATACGGAAGGAAACGAGACACTTTCCACTTTCAAAAATCAGCAGTGGAGCCGCAGCGACAGTGCTTCAGAATCATTACAGCAATTTTCCGTTTACTTTACTCCTGACTCAGATAGCATCACCATTCGCGGAGACACTAGTGTAGGCGGCGTTAGTTCCTTGGTTTTCTTAAATGGTTTTGAGCTGAATGAACTCGCGGATAATGTCACTCGTGTGGATATAAACCATGACAGTAATGTTTGGCGGCCCATCGCGGGACGTTTCGAGGAAATGGTAATTTCAAATTCCGACGATTCTAATATTTCCACCATGACCACCAGAACAGGAATCGGCGTTACGATTACCACGGATGCGGATAACAGTGCACGGTGCCGTACGAATCTTGGCGCTCACTCTCTGGATCAGGTGGAGGGAGAATTCTCTCGGGCTCTGATGCAGGATTTCATTTTTGCCAATGAAAAAGAACGACTCACCTTACAGCTGGATAACTTAATCCCCGGCAACAATTATGAATTAACTCTTTATTCTCAGGATTTAGACGTCAGTAACAATAATATAGGTACGGTAAACTGGTATCTTGGAACAGAACTCCTGGATGAAAATCTTTTCGGCTCAATTTCCCTGAATGAAGGAACATCCCCCTCCGAGGAATGGGAAGTTACTGGAATTTTCACCGCTCTTGCGGATTCCATTCTTCTGACCGCTTTCAGTGAAAATACCGTTTCCATATTAAATGGTTTCGTCCTGACGGATTTAGGCCCGTCCTTCGCGAATCTTCCGGAACCCTCCACCATGGTTCTTTTCCTTCTCGGCGGCTGCCTGGGATATTTCACTCTCCGCCGAAATCGGTACGCCGTGAAATAATTTTTGTACTTTCACTTACTGATTTCCCTTTAAATTTTCATTTTTGCGATTTATACAATTATAAATATACGATTATATACTTTTATTTCCACTTTAAATTTCCGTTTTGTGCGGTTCCGAAAGCAGGCATTTTGCTTCGCTAAAAATGCCGGAAAAACCTAAATTTATTGTGTATCGGGTATAATTATCAGACATTTTAACCTCCGTCTGCTGGCGGTAAAATAAAATGCCGGTCTGACAGCGGACTGGGAGTATGGAAATTTATCGTACACCAGATAAAATCCGTGAAAACCTCTCTTTTTATGAGAGGTTTTCTTTTTTCTTGCCAACTTACGGGTTCCACTTTAAATTTTCGTTTTATGCGGCTCTGAAACAGGTATTTTCAGAATGCAAAAATGCCGAGGAAGTGAAATTTTATAGTGTATCGGGTATAAAATTTCATTTTTCCGCCATTTTATAGCACATCGGCCGAATTTCACACGGATGACACCTCTTTTCTTGCGCATAATTCTGACACGATTTTCTGTTTCCGAGTCACACCACCGGAAGGGTATCTTCCTTTCTTGAGGAGCGCGTGTATAATAATAAGATTATAAATGTATATTATGAGGTGATGGGGAAGTAAAAGCACAGAAAAAAGATAAGAGGACGGAAAATGACATTTTTATTTGATCATACCTTACTGAGCAGCTCGGCGGTGGATTTCGTGGATGCCGCGGGCGTGGAAGAACTGTTACAAGAAACGAAGCATGATTTAGGACGTTTCCGAGAAGTTCTGGCGAAAAGTAAGAGTAAAGAAGCATTAACGGAGGCAGAAACCGCAGTTCTTCTCGCGGCGGACACTCCAGAATGTGTGGAGGAAATTTTTGAAGTCGCGCGCCAGTTAAAAAAGGACGTATACGGGAATCGTATCGTCATTTTCGCTCCTATTTATGTCGGAAATTATTGTCGGAACGACTGTGTGTACTGTGCGTTTCGACGTTCGAATCCTGAGTGTGACCGCATGACACTTTCAGACGCACAGCTGGAAAATGAAGTACGGGAAATGTTACGTCAGGGACATAAGCGTACGATCGCGGTATTTGGAGAGTCTCATAAATATAATGCGGCCTTTATCGCCCAGTGTGTGGAAAAAATTTACGCGGTTCAGGAAGGAAACAGCAGTATTCGCCGTGTAAATATTAACGCGGCACCGATGGATCATGAAGGGTTTCGGATCATTCATGAAGCAGGAATCGGAACATACCAGATATTTCAGGAGACGTATCATAAGCCCACGTATGCAAAAATGCATCCAGCTGGTACAGAAAAGGCGGATTTTATGTGGCGGCTGGACAGTCTCAGCCGTGCGTATGAATCGGGCGCAGACGACGTGGGTCTGGGAGCGCTTTTCGGTCTGTATGATTGGCGTTTTGAAGTATTAGGGCTGGTCGCTCATTCTCGGCATCTGATGAATGCATATGGATGTGGACCACACACGATCAGTTTTCCGAGGATCCGTCCTGCCAGCGGAATCGACTTATCATGGAAGTATGACGTTTCGGATGACGATTTTAAACGGCTGGTGGCGATTTTACGTCTGTCGGTACCATATACTGGTCTGATATGCACGGCCAGGGAGAATGCGCACGTCCGGCGGAGTGTCATGGATTTCGGTGTGTCGCAGATAGACGCGGGAAGCCGAATCGAGCTGGGAGGGTATTCTGAGCTGGGAGAAGAACAGGTCGCGCGGAAAGAACAGTTTGAACTGGGAGACATGCGGAGTCTGGATACAATTATTTGTGAATTACTGGAAGATGATCTGATTCCGAGTTTTTGCACGGCGTGTTATCGTAAAGGCCGGACAGGGCAACAATTTATGGAGTACGCGATTCCTGGATTTATTCAGAGGCTGTGCACTCCGAATGCTCTGACGACACTTCAGGAGTATTTAACGGATTATGCTTCGGAAAAAACTCGGAATGCTGGTGAAGCAGCGATTATGCGGCAGCTGGAAAAAATGGATGATGGGCCACAAAAACGCGAACTGATTTCTCGTCTGGAGAGAATCTCTGAAACCGAAGAGCGTGATTTATATTTTTAACCACGAAAAATAAATTTCATGGGATCAGGCATCACGGACAGAATTTATCCCCGATGCACTATGAAGTTTCATTTCCCCGGGACATTTTTGCTTCGCAGAAAATGCCTGCTTTCAGAACCGCACAAAACGGAAATTTAAAGTGGAACCAGTATATAATGGATGAAAAAGAAATATCACGACAGACGGAAAGTTCAGACGTATTTTCGCCGTATGATTTTTTAGATCATTATGATTATACCCTTCCAGAAGGACTTATCGCCAGTCGGCCGCAGGAGGATCGTCTCCAGGGACGTTTAATGGTGGTGGACCGCCAGCGAGGGAAAATCGATCATGCAAAAATCGGAGATCTTCCGCAGCTGCTTTCATGTCATGATATTATGGTATTTAATGACACGAAAGTAGTTCCTGCGCGTCTGGTGGGTGTACGAACGCTGACCGGTGGCGCGTGGAACGGTTTATTTTTGGAACAGGTGGAAACGGAATCGCGGCGAGAAGACTGGGTGGCACGCACCGGCGATGAAAGTTTACGAAAATATCCTTTACCTTTATGGAATATTCTTGGCACGACACGTGGAAAACTGCAGCCGGGGGAATGTGTCACGCTGCTGGACACGTATTCCAGGCCATATATTCGTCTGCGGATGCAAAAGAAAATAAAATCTGACGGTTCCTGGCTGTGCAGTCCGCTGTGGGATGGTGACCCGGTGGAAGAATCCTGCTGGGAGATTTTATCACAGATCGGTCGGGTGCCGATTCCTCCCTATATTCGAAAAGGCCAGGCGGATGCTCAGGACGCAGAAACATATCAGACGGTATACGCAGAAAAGCCGGGTGCGGTGGCCGCTCCGACCGCCGGGTTACATTTTACCCCCCAGCTCTTAAAAAATATAGATCGTCGGGGGACAAAACGAGTCACCGTTACTCTGCATGTGGGAATGGGCACATTTCGTCCCATAAACGTGCAGCGGCTGGATCAGCACCAGATGCACCGAGAGTGGGGATGTCTGGAAGCACAGACGGCGAAAAAATTAGCCGAGTGCAGAGAAAATGGAGGCCGAGTCGTGGCGGTGGGAACCACGAGTGTCCGTGTGCTGGAATCCGCAAAACCTGCGCAGGCTTTTTCTGGTTATACAGAACTTTTTATTCGCCCTCCGTATAAATTTCACGCCGTGGATGTCATGATGACGAATTTTCATTTACCGAAATCTTCTTTACTGGTGCTGGTGAGAACTTTCGGTGGTGACGAATTAATAAAACGGGCATACCAGGAAGCGATTCGCGAAAAATACCGCTTTTTCAGTTATGGTGACGCGATGATAATTTTATAGATGATAATTTTTTAACAAAATATGATCATTCCGAATATACTATAAATTTCCACTTCCCCTGTCCACCGACAGACATTTTACATCGGCTGAAAATACCTGGCCTCTCGGCAGAAAAAAAAGAGCAAAATTTTATAGTGCGTCAGATGTATACCGGTTCCACTTTAAATTTTCGTTTTGTGCGGCTCTGAAAGCAGGTATTTTCAGCGAAGCAAAATCCGGAGAAGCGGGGAATTTTATCGTGTATCGGAGATAAAAAATAAAATCAGAGTTTAAAAAAGGAAAAGAAAAGGAAATAAAAAGATGCCTCTGGAAGAAAAAGTATTAGTGGTACCCACGGAATTATTTCATAAAGTGGGACATTTTCAGGGTTTTTGTAAAGAAGCGGAGCGTTATTTGCCAGTTCTTTTGGACAAAAAATTTATGGAATTTCGCGTACGCCAGGAAGTAGAGCAGCAGCCAGAATGGAAGCAGCTCATTCCTTACATTCTCTTTCGCTGGACGGACGAAACAGGAACGGTACGGATCTTTCGTTACACTCGGGGAAAAGGAATGGGAGAAGGGCGGCTTCATCTGAAACACAGCGTGGGAGTGGGGGGGCATATCTCCGAAGATGATGCCCTGGAATGTAAAACACAGGCTGGCGAGACCTTCTCGGCAGAAAGTCTTTATCATCGTGGAATGATGCGGGAACGTGAGGAAGAAGTGGATATTCAGACGACGATTTTAAATGAAAAAATTGTCGGTCTTATTAATGATGACCTGACGGAAGTCGGTAAAGTTCATCTGGGCGTGGTGCATATGGTGGATGTGGCGGAACCCAAAGTTTTTTCACGTGAAAAAGATATTATCGCCTCAGGATTCGTGCCGGTAAAGGACATGCTGGAAAATACAGAGGGTTTCGAAACCTGGTCAGCACTTACACTGGAAGCACTTTTCGGAAAAAATTAAAAATTTCGAAAAATATACATGGATCACACATTTCATATCCGAAAGCATCATATACCCGATACACGATAAAATTCCGCTTCTCCGGCATTTTGCTTCGCCGAAAATGCCTGCTTTCAGAGCCACACAAAACGGAAATTTAAAGTGGAATCAGTATAATTTTCACTTCTTCTGTCCGCCGACAGAAAGGCCGGGACATTTAATACTTCTCTGAAATGCCGACTTTCAGAGAAGCATAAAACGGAAAATTAAAGCAGAATCAGCAGAAACCAGTAAAAGAGTGAAAAAATGTTAAATTTACCAGAAATCCAAGAAAATAAGATTATTACAGGATGGGATTTTAGTACCGGCGCGGTAAAATGTATCGCTTTCGATTTACAGGGAAATGTGGTGGCGGAGTGCCGTTTTCCGACCGATCTCTGGTATGGAGGAAAGGAAGACCCGGGAGCGATCGAGCTAAATCTCCTTCAGCTGGAGGGGCAGGCGCGCCAGACGACACGGACGATCAGCGAAAGATTACGAGAAAAAGGGCGTCTGACAGACTGGATCGCGGGGGGAATCTCCGCGACACATCATACGGCGGGAAGAATCGATAAATCGGCGTGCCAGCTTCGGCGGGCGATCTGCTGGAATGATCAGTCACTGGCGAAATATCACGAAAAAGGAATAAAACGTCTGGGTGGAGAGCAGGCGGTGAGGAAATTTATTGGTGGACCATGGTCGATTCGGTATACGCTGAGCCATCTAGTAAAAGATGAAGAACACCTTCCACTCAAAATTTGGGAAAATACTTGGCGGATCTTACCGCACGGCGGTCTGGCGGCAGGATTTTTGACGGGAAATTTTGATGTACTGAGTGTTTCCGCGGCAGCCAGCACGGGAATGATGGACTTTCGGACACGAAAATGGTGCCGAGAAATGCTCGGTGCGCTGGAAAGTGATTCGTTACGTAAAATGGCGTGGAATCAGCTGCCTAGGATTATTGATTCTTCGATTCCTGTGGGAAATCTGAGTGAATCACTGGCGGTGGAATGTGCTCTTCCGGCAGACGTGCGGCCAGTGATTTTCCCTACCAGTGATGACCAGCAGGCCGGTCTCGTGGGAGGTGGTGCCGTACGTAACGGCCAAATCGCCATCATTTTGGGAAATTCGGCGGTGGTAAACAGTTCCTGTGATCATTTACCACCAGAAGATGCCCGACTGGACGTAATGGCATTAAACTGGGGAGATTATCTTTACATGCGCTGTTACAGTAATGGCGCATATTTCATGGATCGGATTCTGGAAGGCCGACCTGATTTTGCGTGTCTGGAAAAAGAAGCGCGAAAGTTCTCGCCGGGTGCGAATGGTACGGCGATCATGCCTTTTTTAATGTCAGAACCCTCTCTTGGTGTAATGAAACCCTGCCTGGAATGGGTGGGAACAGAACCTGAAAATGAAGGACAGCGTTTCCGTGCATGTCTGGAAGCTCTGGCATATTTAATCGCGCTGGGAGTTCGAGAACATCAGCGTGCGGGACAAAAAATCACACAAATTACCGTGTCTGGAGGAGTGGCGAAAAGTGATCTGATGTGTGAAATTCTCGCCTCTGTTCTGAATCTGGAATTAAAACGTCTGGTATCTGAAGAAGGTCCCGCTCTGGGTGCGGCGATAACCGCGCTGGCGGGCATGGAAACGGAAAATGCACGCCGTGCAGGGATTTTTCCTGAAGCATCTGAAATGATGGAAAACGCAGTAAGCCGAATGGTACGCTTCAGAGAGACGGTACCCCCAAAAAAGGAATGGGTGAATGCGTATCACAGTTTACTGGCAGATTTTGAAAAACGCCTGGACACGATTTCTGATTAACCGTTTTTGTCTGGAATTCCATTTATACTGCTTCCGCTTTAAATTCCCGTTTCGTGCGGATCTGAAAGCAGGTATTTTCAGCGAAAAAATGCCGGAAAAGCAGAATTTTATCGTGCCTCGGATATAAAAACAGGTATTTTTGGCGAAGTAAAATGCCTGTATGTCGGCGGACAGGAAAAGCGGAATTTTATCGTGCCTCGGGTATAACTCTTTTCTAAACATAAAAATTATATTTTATATTTTCGGTATCTCTCCTTCTGGGACACACAAGAACTTCCCGAATCTTTTGAGCATCCATCATTCAACTTTCCTTCTCCGCACCCATGAAAGATATACCTGGTTCTCCATTAAATTCTCATTTTGTGCGGCTCTGAAGGCAGGTTTCAGCAAAACAAAAATGCCGGAAAAGCGGAATTTTATCGTGCCTCAGGTATAAAACTCTAAAGATAAATTTTATTTTCCTGATATTTTATATCTGATACACGATAAATTTATTTCTGCTTTCCCTGTCCGCCGGCAGACAGGCCCGCATTTTTGCTTTTTTCTAAAAATATCTGGCTTTTAGAGACACACAAAATGAAAATTTCATGAAAAAACTGTATAAAATTTAATTGAAAGTAAAACCAGAATAAATGTCCAGGAAAAAAACAAAAAAGTGTCGACATTTTCCGGATTTTCATTTTAATCGTTTTTATCAGTGTAAATATTTTCAAAAAAATGTTTTTTTGCTTATTTTTATTGGATTTTACTTTTATTATAGTGTATACTTTCTTGGAGATTTAATGCTAGAGATACTTCGTTCTCGGCGTGTTTTCTGCGTCAAATTAAATTTTTGTTTTTACGTGACGTAAAGCAGAGAATTTCATTTCCGATATTACTCTAAAATTTCATTTCGCAGGCATTTCTGAGTCTGGAAAACGCTCAGCTGGAAGAGCCATAAAACTGAAATTTAAAGTAAAATCCATAAAATAGAGCCAGTATAAAATTTTCCTGCTTTCTGCTTTTTTATACCCGATGCACTATAAATTTCCGATTTTCCTGTATTTTTCGCTGAAAATATCTGCCTTCAGAACCTCACAAAACGGAAATTTACAGGAGACGCAGGATAAAAAACGGAAAACATTCGGCGGTATATGCTGGAAAAACGATAATTTATTAAATAATCGGAAATCGGTATGATTTCACGGAGGAAAAAATGTCAAAACTCAGAAAAAAAACGGTTTTATTCTTTCTATTTATCGTGGGAGTCAGTATTCTCTTTATCTTTAGCTCTCATTTCGGTGTTTCTCCAGATCCAGTCAGTGATGAAAATCAGGAGATGGTGAAAAACGAAAAACCTGTGGAAGAAGAAACCGTTCCTCTTTTAGAATTAGTCGTTACTCCTCTGGAAACCCCACCTTCATCGGAAGCGGAAAGCACCATAAAAACAGAATCGGCAATTCTTGTGGAACGTTCCGCACATTCTTACCCTGAATCTTACGTTTTCAAAAACAAAAAAACTGAAACGGATGATATTTCGTCCCAAAATATGTGGGCAGAATCTGAAGAAGATTTCGGAGATGACCCGATGCTCCCCAGTCGGCCGATTACTCACGCGCGTCATATTTCAGAAAAGAAAATCGTGACGGATTCTTCTCAGTCCACGGTCATGTCCGGAAAACATTTAATGAATGGCCGACATTTAACGCGAAAATTCACTCATGTAATCGAAGATGGTGATTCTCTAGAATTAATCGCCCAGCGATATATGTGGGATCCCAGCAGAGCAAAAGATATTTATGAGGAAAATAAAGATATTTTACCTTCCATGACTGAACTTCCGATCGGTGTAAAAATCACTCTGCCGGAAAGAAAATAGCACTTTTATGTAACTCCACTTTTTACTTCTGCGAATGAAAATTCTTCTTTTTTGATTTTCACATCACTAAATAACTCACAGAAAGAAACCGTGAAAATTTATTTATGCGGAGTATAAATTTTTATTTTCACTCTGGACAGAAAGTTATTTTTGATTAAAATAAATGTAAAAAGAGAATTTTGCCGTGGAAAATCTTATATTTTACACCTGATGCTTTATAAAAATTGAGCTGCTCCGGCATTTCACGTACACGAAATGTCTGTTTTCATGACCCTCAAAATCCATTTAAAATAGAACAGGTATAACTTTATGTGGAGTGTCGCTGATGGAATCTAAAAAATATAGTATCGAAAAGCAGAAAAATGGCACGTTAATCGTGCGTATGCACTCTCAGGATACGGAAGGAAATAAATTACCTGATGCGGTTTTTACTTTTCGCCCGAATGATCCTCAGTATGAACTGTGGCTGAAAAAGTATAACGCGGTTAAGTCGGATATTAAAAATACGTAATTTTTATCTGACACATCTAAAAATTTAAACTTCCACTTCTCCGATTTTCACTTCACTGGAAATTCATGCGTTCAGAGATATGCATAACTTCATTTTTTAATGTGAATTCAGCGTAAATTTCAAAATAAATATTCAAATTTTTTTCTTCTGACACGCGCCAGGACAAAATGTCCTTTTCTTCACGTTTTAACTTGTACGAAATTTTTAGTGTAACTTTTATCTCCGATGCACCTATAAATCTCCGCTTCTCCGGCATTTAGTTTCGCTGAAAATGCCTGCTTTCAGAGCAGCATAAAACGGAAATTTAACGTGGAACCAGTATATACTAAATCGGAATGGCTCTGGAAGGAAAATAAATTGTGAAACACATAAAAAAGCTGAAATTTCCGCAAGAAAAGTGTGTCTTGGCCTTTACGTTTTCGTCAAAAAAGCTATAATAAATTGATTAAGATGCCTACTTTTGAAACTGTAAAGGAAGATGATATGACGAATGACGAACACACTCATCCAGAATCACAAAATATACCAGAAAATAATCAGAAAACGGAAGGAAACCAGGACGTGGAAGAAAACATAAAATCTTCGGATGACACGCAGTCAGAGAAAGATATTTCGCAGGAAATACCATCACCTTCTGAACTCCCAGGAAAGTCGACGGATGCATATGGTGTGGAACAGATTTCTCACCTCAGTGACCTGGAGCATGTCAGAAAGCGTCCGAGTATGTATATCGGGGACACGACTGTCCGCGGATTACATCATCTGGTTTATGAAGTGGTGGATAATTCGATAGATGAAGCCATGGCCGGTTATGCTTCCCTGGTGAGTGTCACGGTAAACGAAGATGGCTCTGTTACGGTGGAGGATAATGGACGTGGTATCCCGGTGGAGATTTTTCCCGAGCTGAATATTTCCACTCTGGAAGGTGTGATGACCGTCCTAAAATTCGGCGGAAAATTTGGTGACGGGGCTTACACGACTTCTGGTGGTCTGCATGGTGTGGGCGTAACGGTGGTAAACTTTCTTTCTGAGTGGTGTGTCTGCCAAGTATACCGAGACGGGTATGTCTGGCAGCAAGAATATGAACGTGGGGTGCCCACCAGCGAAGTGCGCCGTGTGGGAAAAAGCAGTCATACGGGCACAAAAACGACTTTTAAACCGGATCATCAGATCTTTCCTGAAATTAAATTTACTTACAGCACACTTTATCGCCGACTGCAGGAGCTGGCCTTCCTTAATAGTGGCGTAAAAATCGTTTTTAAGGATATGCGCACCGGGGACGGTGATGTCTTTCATTATAAGCGCGGACTGACGGAATTTGTGGAATATTTAAATCGTTCTTCGAAACCCATCCATGAAGACGTCATTAACATTCACGGTTCGCTGAATGACGTTCAGTGGGACATCGCGCTGCAGTATACCGAAGAATATACAGAAAACGTGTATTCATATGTTAATAATATTAACACCGTGGAGGGCGGAACTCATGTTTCCGGATTCCGCGCTGCGCTGACACGTTCCATGAACATGTACGGGAAAAAAGAAGACCTTTTCAAAAAAATGACGCCTTCCGGTGATGATTTTCGTGAAGGTTTAACGGCGGTACTTTCTTTAAGAATTCCGCATCCGCAGTTTGAGGGACAGACCAAAACGAAACTGGGAAACGGAGAAATAGAGGGTATCGTCACGACTGCGGTTTATGAAGCCCTAACAAATTATTTTGAAGAAAATCCGAAAAACGCCAGAGATATCGTCAAAAAAAGCCTTCTCGCCGCGGAAGCGCGGGAAAGTGCCCGCAAAGCACGATTACTTGTCCGTGAACGAAAAGGCGCCCTTTCTTCGGGAGGAATGCCCGGTAAACTCCGTGACTGTTCCAGTAAAGAAGTCGAAAAATGTGAACTGTACCTGGTGGAAGGCCAGTCGGCCGGGGGTACGGCAGAAGGCGGGCGCCTCCGGGAATATCAGGCCATTTTACCTTTACGCGGTAAAATTATTAACGCTTATAAAGCCCGAGAAGATAAAGTTCTCTCCAGTGATGAAATCAGAAACCTCATTTCGGCGATCGGAATCGGTATCGGCACGGAGATCGATCTTTCGAAAAGACGTTATAATAAAATCGTCATCATGACAGACGCGGATGTCGACGGTTCTCATATCCGTACCCTTCTTTTAACCTTCTTTTATCGCCACATGTATGAGCTGATTCGTGAAGGTCATGTGTATATCGCGCAGCCACCTCTTTTCCGTGTGGTATACAAAAAACACGTATCTTATGTGCAGACTGAAGAGGAAATGAAAACGCTTCTGCTGGATTTAGGCATTCAGGATGCCGTTTTTGACCCCATGGACGGAAGAATTCTGGAAGGGGAACAGATGGTACAGCTGGCGAATATTCTTTCTCCGCTGGAAGACATGCTAAATACTCTGGAACGCCGCGGGATCAATTTAAAATTACACGCCATGCGTCAGGATCCCGTTTCCGGAAAACTTCCCGTGCTGCACGCTTTCATCGGAAGACAGGAATTTTGGTTCGCAGATAATAATGCACTGGAAACTTTTGTAGATCAGTATGAGAAGGAAAATCACTGTTCCATTAAGTTTTCTGATTCCATTTCTGAAACCGTGAAACAAGAAGAAACGTTCCAGGAATTCACGGAAACGAATGGCCAATTCACGAGTGAACATGAGGAAACCACCATAAATGAAGCAGGTGAAGAAGTTCCTTCCGTCCGTATGCATGTCATGGAAATCCATGAAGTCCGTTCCATAAATCATCAGTTGGCCGAATTACGAAAATTAGGTTTCGAAATCGACTCTCTTTTCCCCAAAGAACGGACAGGACAGGAAGGAGACCGCTATAAACTTCATCGGGCAGGTGTTTCATACGGTCTGGAAGACTTACGTGGCTTACTGCCCGCCATTCGAAAATCTGCGAATAAATTAATGAAAGTTACCCGATTTAAAGGTCTGGGAGAAATGAACGCCGAGCAGATTCGTGAAACCACCCTGGATCCCGAACGACGCACGATGATAAAAGTGAATCTGGATGACGCAGGTGCTGCGGACGATCTTTTCCGCATCCTGATGGGTGAAAAAGTGGAACCGCGCCGCGAATTTATCGAAAAATACGCGCTGGAGGTCTCGAATCTGGATATTTAATTCCTGATGTTCTGCATATTCCCGCTTCCCAGTTTTTACTTCGCTGAAAACACAGGTTTTCGTGACCCTAAAAAAAATTTAAAGAAAAACCCGTATAAAATCAGGTATAAGTCTTATATTTCCGACATATACTGGTTCCACTTTAAATTTCCGTTTTATGCGGCTCTGAAAAGGCATTTTCAGCAAAGAAAAATACCAGGGAAGCGAATTTTATAGAGAGTATCGGGTATATTATACCGGATTTTCCTTTAAAGTTCCCTTTTATACTGTTCTGAAACCGATATTTTCAGCGAAGAAAAAAGCAAAATGTTATCGTGCATCGGGTACAAAAATTCCAGTATTTCCAGCAAAAAGTATACCTGATTCTCCTTTAAATTCCCGCGTTTTATACAGCTCTGAAATCAGGCATTTTCAGCGAAAAAAAGCCTGCTTTAAAAGCTGCGCAAAACGAAAATTTAAAGGAAAACCTGTCTAAATTTTCATTCCCCGGCATTTCGCGAGCCATGAAAAAATACCGGGAAAGTGAAATTTACACTGGCCACCCAAAATTTTCAAAATGCGGCATCTTTTCCGAAAAAACACCACGTCCGTCCCCCAAAAAACGCACTTTCCTTTTCAGAAACCGTGACACCTCTCTTTTTCCTCGTACTGCACAAAATCCCGATTCTCCCCGCACGCCGAAATTCTCGATTCTCCTTCACACTCTGCGCCCCTTTCATCTTCCCTTTTACACTCCCCTGAATGGCACTCCCTGTAAAAAATTATCGCATTTTCTCTTTCTGTACTCTGCTTCTCGTTTCACTTCCCCTTTCGTACAGTTCTGAAAGCCGACATTTTCAGTGAAAAAAAGCCAGAAAAGCAGAATGTTATCGTGCATCGGGTAAACACCATCATTTCCACGAAGTATGGTTTCACTTTAAATTTCCGTTTTATGCACTTCTGAAATCAGGCATTTTCAGCGAAGCAAAAATGCTGGGGAAGCGGAATTTTATAGTGTATCGGGAATATACTGGTTCCACTTTAAATTTCCGTTTTATGCACTTCTGAAAGCAGGCATTTTCAGCGAAGCAAAATGCCGAGGAAGCAAAATTTTATAGTGTATCGGGAATATACTGGTTCCACTTTAAATTTCCGTTTTATACGGTTCTGAAAGCAGGCTTTTTCAGTAAAGCAAAAATGCCGGAGAAGCGAAATTTTATAGTGTATCGGAGATATACTGGTTCCACTTTAAATTTCCGTTTTGTGCGGCTCTGAAAAGGCATTTTCAGCGAAGCAAAATGCCGAGGAAGCGAAATTTTATAGTGTATCGGGGATAAAAAATACAGGCCAGCCTGCCAGCAAAAAAAGAAAAATCGGAAAAGGATCGTGTATCCCGGTATAAAAATAATATTTCTTCCTCTTCCTCTCCATCTCCCACGCACACACAAAAAAAACAGACCCCGCAAAATACGGGGTCTGAACATATACACCCTGCAGGGTTCGAACCTGCAACCTTCGGTTCCGTAGACCGATGCGCTATCCAATTGTGCCAAGGGTGCGTAAAAATAACAGAAGAAACTGAAAATATACCATAAAAAGTAAACATCTCAGCAAAGAAAAATCATGGAACTTTTTCATCTTCCACCATTATGAATAATTATAACTGCCCACGAAAATTTTTCAAGGGGTGCTCCACAAAAAACATACCTTCCTCTGAAAATATCTTCCAATTTTTTTCTGTACGAACATACCGGCACATCTTTCTCATCCCGATTCTCAAAAACACCCCTTTTATACCCGATACATTATAAAATTCCGCTTCACCGGCTTTTTTGCTTCGCTGA
>JAUNBR010000021.1 GCA_030527015.1 Planctomycetia bacterium | reverse complement strand
CGCAAGAATGCAAAAACTTCTTCCGCCGCCGAAAACGTTACCGTTCAGAACTGCGTACGCTGATAAATGAAAAGTTTCATCTTGCCACAAACGAAAACTGAATTTTAAAATGGCATGAGTATAAAAATGCTGAGAAAGCGAACATTCTTAGCGCATCAGGAATGTACCTAATTTTCCATTAAATTTCCGTCTCGTGCGGTTCTGAAAACAGGCCTTTCCGCGAAGCAAAAATTTAAAGTGTCTCGGCTCTAAAAGCTGATGTTTTCAGTGAAGTAAAAATGCCGAGAAAGCGAAAATTTATAGGTGCCCCGGATATAATATTAGAATATCTGAAAAGAAAATTTTAAATACATCAGAAAAAAAGCCGAAAAAGATTTCCCTCAGGAAAACCCTTTCCGGCATATTTTTATTTTACAGGACGATTTTTCAGACTCATTCCATTATAAGATTATAAAGTGGTCAGCAGCCGACTATAATCTTCGCGTTCCAGCCGTGGAATATTTTGCTGTAAATTCGGATCCAACTGACGAGCGATCTGAAACGCGACTTTTGCCGAATCAAGATCTTCTTTTTTCAGATACGCGCTGGCTAAATGGAAATAATAAATCGGTTTCCGTTCCACCGTAATCGCCATCTCTAAATCACGCACGGCCTGATCGATACGAATTCTTTCATCTGTCCTTAAACTAACCACCGCTCTGGTATCCAGAACACCCGCCTCTAAACCTACCGTCGAAATGGCCTCATTAATCATCGCCAGCGCACCGGGAACATCCTTATCTGTTAAAGCCATTAAATAGGACAAATTATTCTGTGCGAAAGCATTTTGAGTCGTCGTGGTTTTCGGATTCTTCAAAATATTCGTATATTCATTCATCGCAGCAGTATAATTACCCTGTAACTCATATAATTGCCCCATGAACAGTGAAGCTACGACCGAATCCACTTCCAGTGAATGCTTTTCCAATAAACCTCTTGCCCGATTAAACTCCGCTTCACTTCCACCTCTTTTACTATAACGGAATAAAGTGCACACGGCGTCCATCAGCTGAATTCCAGAAAAATCTTTCGCATGCTTCTCTAAAATATCCATTCCGATGGAAACTCTGCCATGACGCCCTAAAAATGCAGCATACAGCGCCGCTCCGCCCACCGTTTCATTCGTGATTCTTTGTAGCACTCTTTCCGCAGCATCTACACTACCTATTTCCTCTAAAAGAATAGCGACTTCTTTGGCTCGCCGTGCACTTTCTTCTTCTTTCAGTGAACTCGGCATCAGTTCCAATAACATTCTTTGTGCGCCGTCCGTATTTCCCGTCTGCTGCATTAAACGCGCACGCAGACCGATACGCGCAATCGAATTCGGCGCCAACTCATCCAAACGTTTTATATACGTTTCGATATCCGTCGGTGAATGCTTCCTGCGTAATAACATATCTACATAAACGATCAGATATTCCGGATTCTTATTCGTTTTCAGATCCGTTAACTGTTTCATGATCACGACACATTTATCCCACAATAACTGACTCTCCGTTCCGACACTCTGGCTTTCATACAGCTTCGCCAAAATAAATTTCTCCGAATTAGACAGCATGTTTCCCACACTTTCTAATAAATCCATGGCCTGTCGCTGCTGACGGGGATTCTCTCGTGACGCCAAAATAATTCCTTTTATTTTTTTGTCTTCCAAAGATTCCGGATCCAGACGCAAATTTTCATCCAATAAATTAAGTGCCTTTTCCTGACGTTCATAATCCGACTTTAAACCATAAATCTGCGCCAGAGAACGACGCGTCCATGTTAATTGCTGAGTGCGTAATCGATAATTATCCGTCGGATTCTCCACCAAATTATCCACCATTCTTAATAAATACGGCTCCGCAAATTCTGGATGAGTCGTCTCCATATAAAAACTACAAATAAAATACAGTGTTTCTAAATCCTGTGGATTCTCATTCAGTGCTGTTAAAAACGCTTTTTCCGCCGCGGGTGCATCTTCCAAAATCTGCAGCGCCTTTCCGATCGCCAAAGACCGCTTCTGCTTCGGTAAAGCCAGCTGCATATCATCGATCTTCACCTGCAACTCCTGTTTACTGGCTCCCTGTAATTTCATCGCCTGCAATAAAGAAATCCAGCCCGTGGAATTCTCCGGTGAAAGCTCCACCGTTTTCTTGAAACAAACCTCCGCCTTCTCATAATTCTTCTCACGCATATAAATATGCCCCATCCACAGCTGATCGCCCGGACTGTTATCGCTGACAATTTGCATCGCCCGTTCAATAATATCTTTATCCCCTTCCCCAACTTCCACGCTGATTCGGATAATCTCTGGCGTTAATTGAACTCCCTGCTTATTCTCAAGTAACTCTTTAATGTCCTGGTCCCGTCCCTCCCGACGAAGTAATTTTACCAGCAGCTCTAACTGAGGAACCGTTAACGCGCCTAGCGTATCCACACGATATAAATGGTCAATCGTCGCTCCGTAATTCCCCTCCAGTAAAGATAACTCAGCCTGCGCACGAGGAATATTCGCCCAGTTCGGACGCGTTTCCTTCGCCTGTGATAAAAACGATTTCGCCTCCGCTAATTGTGTGGCAGTCGTCCGTTTTTTGGAAAATTCCCATATTATTTTAGAAGCCTGACAGTATCTGTAATCCGGTGACTGCGGTCCCATGATCTTCTGAATCTGCTCCATCAGCCGATCCATCTCCTTTTCATCATCCATCTTCTTGGCTAATTCAAATAAATGAATCTTCGTTCCGATATTATCCTCTTCCCGCTCTGCTAAAAATTCAAAAATTCGCTTCGCGTTATCAGTATCACCCGTCATTAACCACGCCGTTCCCAGCTGCTTCATCACTAATAACTGATCCGCAGCAGGCATGGTCTTCGCCACCTCCTCAATCTTCCTCAGATGAGGCACCGCCTGCTTCGCTTCCATCTGCCCCACGAGGCGCGTTTTAATAATCATTAAACCAGGAATCGCTCCCCGCTTCTGAATCTGTTCATCCAAAATGGAAATCGCTTTATCAAAATTTCCGTCATTCGCCTCCACAAGAGCTAAATAAGATACGTATCCCGCAAAATCGCTGTCCTTGTCCATCGCGGCGGTCAAAATTTTCCGCGCTTCATCCGAATTTCCCGATTTCATCGCCATCCGCACGGCAATTAAAACCGCTTCCGGGGAATCTTCTTTTACTCCCACCTTCTGGAGAATCTCTTTTAATTCATTCCCCTCCAATTTCCCTTTATGCTGACTGGCCAGCTTCTGCGTCTGTAATGCAAGTTTTATCGAACGTAACTGGGGAATGTTCATCACTTCCTTCTCCCCAATTTTCGTCTCCAGTGCCCGTAAAGCCTCTTCCAGCCTCTGAATTTTACCCGCCGAATGTAATGCGATAATATACGCTACACTTACTGGCTTTATCTCCGACAGAGGAGTATTTTCGATCGAACGCTGAAACGCATCCAACTGTTTATCTATCTGCCCTAACTTCCCATAACATAACGCCAACTGACGATCTAAATAAGCCATGGACTCTGGAAATGCAGAAAAAGGCCCACGCGCCAGCTCTAATTTTTTCATCGCCGTGTGCCAGTTTCCCTCTATAATGTCGATCGCGGATTCAAAAAAACCGATATGCTCTATGGAAATTTGCATCCGCTTTAAATACTCAATTTCCTTTCGGGCTTCATCCAGACGACGCATCGTCACCAGACGATCAAAAAGCTGAATTCGTAATATCGGTGAATCTTTTCTCTTCAGTTTTTCACGAATAATTGAGACCGCCACGTCCGGCTTCTTCTCCGCATCCGCCAGACGAATTCCTAAATCGGCGATATCCTCATTCGCGCGAAATTCTTCAGGTACACTCTCAAGATACCCCCTGGCTATTTCAAAATCTCGAGTCAAAATATAATAATTCGCCGCCGCAATAATTACATCTAAATTCCTGTCATCCAGACTCAGAGCTTCATCCAGATCCGTTTTCGCTCCTTCCATATTTTTATGGTCTAATCGATAAATAGAACGCCGCGCATATGCGGATGCCGACAGAGGATTCGCCTCTACCATTTCATCCATGGTAACTTCGGCCGCGTCAGGACGCGCTAAAACCTGTTCATTATATCTCACTGTAAGCATATAACCAGGAATATATGAGCTGTGACGTTCACGTAAATTTCTCAGCGCAATTCCCGCCTGGTCAATCTGCTTCGATTCAATAAGACTCTCTGCATATAAATACATATATTCCGGTTCCGTGGGAAATTCTGATGACAGACGCCCGTAAAGATCTGCCGCGGCGGCAAATTGACGCATCACCATATATGCTTTCGCCATGGCTTTCTTTAAATCAGAATTCCGCGCATCTGTCTGCAGTGCTCGCTGCATAATGTCACTAATATGATATACCATATCCCGATTACCAGCATATCGGTCGATCGTATCCACATAATACAGCGCCAGCTTCCTTAATGCGTCCGCACGGTGCTCTTCATTAACTTTTACGTCACTGCGCGCATATTTTAATAATGGTTCCACAGACTGTCCACGCGTTTCTGGATTTTCATAAAGTGCCACACCCTGGACATAAAATCCCTCCACGATTCGGGAGCTATTCATCTTCCACATGAAATATGCGCTAAATCCACCTACAACAATAATAACAAGTAAAATAACAATAAATTTTATATTGAGACGTCTTCTTGCCATAAAAAATTCTCTCCCATACTAAAGGGGCTTTCCCAAAAAAAGAAAATATAAATAATTATATACCCGATACACTATAAATTTCCGCTTCACAGGTATTTTGCTTCGCTGAAAATACCTGCTTTCAGAGCCGCACAAAACGTAAATTTAAAGTGGAACCAGCATAAACTATTTATTTTATTTCCGATGTACTGTAAAATAATATTTCATTTCTCCCTCTACCGACATTCCCAGTAAATATTTTTGTACTGCCAAACAAGTTTTCCGTTAAATTTCCATTTTATGCGGCTCTGGAAAACACATATTTTCAGTCCAGCGTGCTTCTGACACGGAATCTTGTAGTGCATCGGATATAATGCCCGCACGCTATCTGCGTTTAAATCGAAAGTCCGGCAGAAACTAAGAGAAAATAAAAAAATAAATTTAATTAATGTGCGATTTACTATAGAAATGCGCTTCCCCGGCATTCACAACAAAATAAAAGCAGGGATGTAAAAATTTATAGTCAGTCACATATAAATATATATGTGTATATAATATATTATGTATTAAATCGTAAAAATGTCTATAAATAAATCCACTTAAATAGAGATTTTTTATGAGATTTATCAAATAAAATCCTTAAAAATTTTTTTCTCTCGTTATTTTCTCACTGAATTCCTTATTATTTCGGTGCTTAATTCAAGTTAAAAATTTTCCACCGGCTTTATTTTTATTTTTAAATCAGTAATTTTCCCAAGATGTGCCTGTGCGATTCGGCAGCGAACCACCACGCGGCCATTTTCATCAAAATGGCGATCAAAAACTTCTCCTCTTTCCGCAAGAAAAGCCAGTAATTTACCGTCTGCTGCCGTCATTTCCACATCCACCACAGGAAAATTTCGGCTTAACATTTCACTGACCGCTTTCGCCAAACGTTCCAGTCCTTCTCCTGTGACCGCACTAATTCCGATCGCATTCGGATAACGATTTTCTAAAACATGCAGACGCTGGGCAGGCGGTAAATAAAAATACGCACTTTTTTCATTATCTTTTTCTTCACTTTCTTCCGCCAAAATTTCCCTGCACATTTCTGTTTCATTTTCACTATTTTCGCCATTTTTAATATATCTCATGTGAATGTTTTTATTTTCTTGGCGAAGTATATCGATTTTATTAATTACCAGCAGTGTATCTTTTTCCTGAATCCCCATTTCTTCTAATACGGAATAAGCTGCCTGAATCTGATGAATTATCATAGGATTACTGCCGTCCGCCACATGCAGCAAAAGGTCTGCACAGCGTGCTTCTTCCAGAGTCGCGCGAAAACTGGCGATTAATTGATGAGGTAAATCACGGATAAACCCCACCGTATCACTCAGCAGAACGGGCCCCCATCCAGGCAGACTCCACCTGCGCGTCCGGGTATCAAGAGTCGCAAAAAGCTGGTCCTTCACAAAAACATCAGATCCAGTTAATGCGTTCATCAGTGTACTTTTCCCGGCATTCGTGTATCCCACCAGGGAAACCGTTCGTGTTTCATTTCTGGATAAAACTTCACGCTCCTTCCGTTTTTGGACTTCCTCGAGCTCTGATTTTAGGTCGGAAATTCGTTTTTGGGCCAGACGCTTATCCGACTCCAGCTGTTTTTCTCCAGGACCACGTGCTCCCACACCCATTTTTTGTCGTGAAAGATGCGTCCACATCCGTTTTAATCGTGGTAACTGATATTCCAGCTGGGCCAGTTCCACCGCCAGTCGGGCTTCCCGAGTCTGGGCGCGTGTGGCAAAAATATCCAAAATAAGCTCCGTCCGATCCAGAACTTTCACTTTTAAGGCTTTCTCCAGATTTCTTTTTTGCCCTGGCGACAGATCATTATCAAAAATTGCTAAATCCGCCTGTGAACTTTCGATCATCGCGCATAATTCTTCGACTTTTCCACTTCCTATATACGTCGCCGTTTCGGGTTTTTGCCGCCTCTGGATTAATTCTCCGACGACTTCTGCACCCGCCGCTTCCGCTAAACCCGCAAGCTCCGTTAACGGTTCTTCCGGAATCACTGGAGGTTCCCCTAAAAAACCATTCACGGCCTCCTTTTTATTCGGAAGAAGTACGCCGACAAGAAATGCACGTTCTTTTTTCTGATTTTCTGACAAATTATCGATAATCATATAAAATTTCACTCTTATGATAAATATTTTAATATCATAATGCTGTTCTTAAAAAACAGTTATGACCGGCAGTGTAAAATTTACAATAAAAATATAATATTATAGGAAAGAATCCTTTTTCCGGCACCACACTACATACAAAATGTACAGTAAGTAAGTTTTACATTTTCACCCGAAACCATTCATTTTCCACACCATCAGGATATTATTTTAAGCACAAAATATTCGTGCTTTATTATGTCTCTTATATCTGATCCCCTAAAAAAATCGCTTCCCCGTCCGCTGACAGACAGGCCAGTTTTTGCTTCGGTTAAGCAGAAAATGCCTGCTTTCAGGGCACTCGAAACGGAAATTTAAAGGAGAACCAGAGTAAAGAAAATTTTTATAAGAGAATAAAAAATACAGGAATTCCGTACTGTACTCTGACCTAAATAATATAATTTATACCCGATTCACTATAAATTTCAGCTTTTCCGGCATTTTTGCTGAGCAGAAACTGTTTCAGAGCCTCACAAAACGGAAATTTAAACGAGAACCAGTATGGTATATAAATTAATACCGATTTATGTCTGATGCACCTATAAATTTTCACTTTCCGAGTATTTTGCTTCGCAGAAAATACACTGTTTTCAGAACCACATAAAACGGAAATTAAAAAGAGAACCGATAAATTTCAGTTTTTTATAGTCATGCCCCCCTGCGTTTTAAGCATGAGATGCCTGAGAAGCAAAAAGTCTTTATGCGCCAGGTGTATAAATTTTTCATATTATTTCATACCATGAAAATAATATCAGAATAACAGCACAAAAACATTCACTATTTTACCAATTCTTTATATAAAGGCAAGTGGCGGTAATACACCTCTAAAATCAGCAGATGCATCGCCGTAACGTAATGTCGTCCGCCAAATTCTCCCTGTTTATCCAGCGCAGGTACACTTCGGCTCCAGCTTCCAGAAAAATCACCTTCCTGAATCTGCGTACGCATTAAATCACGAGTAATGGTTTTCTGCCAAATTATCCAGTGCTCTCCCCTGGAGTGAAACATAACTTGAGTGGCATAATACCAGTAATATGTATCTCGCTCATAATTCTTAAACATATTAGGGGGAAAAGATGCGAGATAATCCAGGCCACGTTCAAAAGAATGTTTTTCCTCACTCTCTGCAACAAAAGGTTTTAAATATAACTTCATGAGCATCCCCTCCGCCGTCATCGCGGGAGATGCCACTCCCCACCTCTTCTGAGTTTCATTTTTTGGATTTTTTAGTGGCATATAACGATATTTTGATCCATCCTCCGTGACCGCTTCTCTTAACCAGTTCTGAACACGGAGAATCGTTTTATCTGGCACGTCTAACTGCGCCATTTTTGCGCTGACCAGAGCCATAAGCATCCATCCGGAAACTGAAGTATCCCCAAACTGACTCCACGGCTGCCCAGGCTCCGGCGTATACCGCCATGCACCAGAGCTTTTAATTTGCGCACTTATAATATAATCCACCGCTTTCTGCGCCGGTCTCTTCAGACGTGGATCCCCTGTCATACCATATGCTTCACACAGCGCAATCGTCGCCAGCCCCTGAGAATATATTCTTGCCTGTCTGTGTAAATCCGTCTCAGGACGAAATAAACTTCCGTCTGACTGCTGATTCCGAATAAGCCACTCCAGTCCTTTTCGCACACATTCATGATGACTCTCTAAAACACCATCCTGTTTTAAATGGGTATAACCCGCTCCCAAAAATGCAAGAATAGCGAGACCTGTCGCACCCGTATCCGCATTAATCTGCCCCACTTCCAGGTCATTTTTTATAGTATGCCCCGGCGACACACGATCAAAAGCCCATCTTCCGTCTGGAAACTGAGTACCCGCCAGATATACTAAACCACTTTCCACCGTCTCCTCCGATGCAGGATCTCCGCCAGCTTCCAAAATTTTCTGTCGGTGATTTTCTCGCGTCCTCTGCCGAAACGGTTCATAGGCATTCGGCTTAAAACGAGAAGGAGGTAAACGCTCGATGAAACTTCTTTTCCCCGACAAAATAGGCGGCATTTCCGTCAACTGACGCATTTCCATTTCGCCAGACACATCCGAACGAAAATCGGGAAGCATGGACACCTCCACCGAAGATTCCGGCTCTGTCTTCACAGTACCTAAATCCGATCTCCCATTAAACGGCATCCGACTTTCAGAAAGCCTGGCCGGAGTCATCCCTCGGCTATTTTCCATTATACTTTCCACTTCATACATTTCTCGGGACACATGTTTTCCTTCGGCAGAAGTTCTAAACTGAATTTCGCCCTGTTTAGGATCCACCGATAATGTTTCCATGCGCAATTCTTCCCGTACCCCTGTGGACTTCCCTCCCCGTGAAACGTTTTTTTCCTGGGAAAAGGTACTTACCGGCAGCGTTCCTTCTGACGATTTTATTACATCCGGAAAAAATGCTGCACCAGAGGCCTCATCCATTTCCCCCGTTCCAGGTAAACCCGCCTGAAGTGCTCCGGAAGAAGGAAAATGTCTGGATATTTCACCACGAACCATTAATTTATCCTCCACCGTGGAATGGGAAATAACATCCACCAAAGCACGTTCATCCTCCTCTAAAAATAGCATGGACGGTTCCACCGTGGAACGTAACGAAGACGGTACATCCACTATTTTTTCTTCCTCCTGACGCTCTTTTTGCCGTGCCTGCTGAAGATCTATTCGGGCACTTTCCAGATTCTCCGTCTTTAAAAGAATTTTGCTCTCTTTTTGTAATGGTAATTCATTCTCCGTAAATTCAGGCTTTAAATGAGTCAGGGAAGGCTCCCCTTTTAATAACTTTTGTGTCTGTATTTCCTCTGATGTCTGAATTTCCCTTAATTTTTGCTCTGGCGTCAGAGGGGTAACATGAATTTCCCTGGCTTTCCGCTCCGCTTCCGTCTCTGCTGGTTTTACAGACGGATCTTCAAAATTTATTTCTGGCTGCAATTCTCGTTCCACTTCCGGAATAACAGGCAGAATCTCTGGCTCAGAAAGTTCCTCATCATAAATATTCTTCTTTATTTCACCACTTTCTGGAATCCATGCGTAATCTTTCACAATTTTTGGTGCTACAGATGCTTTTCTCTCCATTTCCGGTAAAGCTGCCAAATTAAGTTTCTTTCCCGCCGGACAAATACTGAACCAGGCAAAAAGTCCTAAATGGAATAAAGCTGCAAGAAAAAACGCCGTATAAAGAAAATTTTTCCGATTATTTCCTTTTAAGAAAAAAATCCATGTAATTACTGAAAAAATTGAGAAAATGAGCCCGATCTGAACAAAAATATTTTGAAAAAGAATAAGAAAATTTCGATTTTCTGTCCGAAAAACTCCATAAGACGTAAATGCGGCCCCTGAAATGATCACCACAAGAAACAGGATCTGGGTCCACATTTCCAGAAAAGAGCGAGTTTTAACCTCAGAATTTTCCTGTATCATCTAAATTCTTTAATCAAAATTTCCTATTTCATATCCAGTTCTGCTTTATTTTTTCACGTATGACCATATTTCAGAGCTTTTGCGCAGCATTAAAAATTGGAGATATGAAAATTTCTTAAAAGATTAATTCTAAAATATTCAAAAAGTCACACGGATATTATTTATTCTCGGGAAGAATCTTTGTACCTATTCAATTTAAATTTTTCTTTCCCTCCAAAAAACTGGCACTTTCAGATATACATATCTGATTTTACTTTATATTTTCATTTGGCACAGCTCTGAAAACACGTATTTTTGTACCCGATGCATCGGATGTTAAAATATATTACATTCTTGTATTTTATCATGATTTTATCTTTTGAGCTACAGGTATTTCCTCTCTCAATAAAAATTTTTTCTCTTAATTTTTTTATTATTTTCTTCTCTCTTTTTTTCTTTTGATATATTTTGCCCATTTTGCCTTAAAAATAGATTTAAGTTTATAAAATAAACTTTTCATATATGCATGTCCATTTAATTTTATACCCGATACGCGATAAAATTCTGCTTTTCTGGCGTTTTTGTTTCGCTGAAAATGCCTGTTTTTAGAGCCGCATAAAACGGAAATTTAAAGGTGAACATGTATAATCTCCAGTTTTATACGTACTTCTGTGAATATTTCTTCTCGATACACCATAAAATTCTGTTTTACACTGGCCCGGGAACAGATATTTCGCGCTTCTGAAAATACCTGCTGGTGAAATGGAGAAACAAAATTTATCGTACACCAGTATATGAACGTATTTTCAATTATATTTTTCTGTATTTTACCTCTTTCATTACACAATAAAATAAAAGACTAAATGCCCCCGCTTCCTTTCTAAGATAATTTATATAAAATTTAGGAAATGTATTTTTATAACCTTTTATAATAGGAGATATATTAAATGGAATCCCCAAAAATTAAGCGTTCTATTATAAGTGTCAGCGACAAAACTGGACTGGATATTTTTGCACGCGGACTGGCAGAAATGGGTGTCGAGATTTACAGCACAGGCGGCACGGGCACTTATCTGGAATCTCTGGGAATCCATGTCCATGATATTTCTTCTTATACCGGCTTTCCAGAAATGATGGATGGCCGATTAAAAACCCTCCACCCAAAAGTTTTTGGAGGACTTTTGTGCCGTCATGACAGAGAAGATGACATGACCGCCCTGGCAGAACATCAGATTTTAACTTTTGAATTAATCGTGGTAAATCTGTATCCTTTCCAGGCGACGATTGCCCGGCCAGACGTTACCGCAGAACAGGCGATCGAAAAAATAGACATCGGCGGCCCCTCCCTGGTACGTGCAGCAAGCAAAAATCATTTATTCACGACCATCGCGACAGATCCCTCTCAGTATGCCACGATTCTTGAATGCATGAAAGAAAATGCTGGAACCACTACTTTTCAGCTCAGGCAGAAACTCGCGGCAGCAGCTTTTGACCACACCGCAAAGTATGACCGGGCGATCGCCGACTGGTTTTCGAAAGAAATCAGAGAAAAGAATAATCCTGAAAGTAATTCCGGAGATAATTCTGAAGATAATGATTTTCCTGAAACCCTTACCACCACCTTTATACGCCTCAGTAAATTACGTTACGGTGAGAACCCACACCAGATGGCCGCAGTTTATAAGACCCCAGACGCGGAAACACGTCCGAGTGTGGTAACTGCCAGACAGCTTCACGGTAAGGAATTATCTTATAATAATCTGATGGATCTGGATGCTGCACTGGCGATCGTCATGATGTGCAAAAATCCTGCCGTTTCTGTCATTAAACACAATAATCCCTGCGGCGCGGCCGAAGCAGAAACTCTTTCCGTGGCATGCCAGCGTGCGCTGGAAGGAGATCCTCTCTCGGCTTTTGGTTCTGTTCTTGGAATAAATCGTACTGTGGATGCAGATACAGCGAAGATTCTTTGTGAGCCAGGGCTTTTTGTGGAAGCCATTATCGCGGAAGATTTTACGCCAGAGGCTCTGGAAATGCTTACCACACTCCCAAAATGGAAGAAAAATGTTCGTCTCATGGCGGCAGGTGACCTGACCCGGCCGCAAAATCCCCATACCTGGCGGTATCTTGAAGGAGGATTACTGGTCCAAAACGCAGATATTTTCCCTGATCCAGAATCTGAATGGAAGGTGGTAACGGAAGCCTCTGTTCCGGAATCCATGATGGAAGACATGCGTTTCGGATGGAAGATATGCCGATTCGTAAAGTCGAATGCGATCGTCCTGGCAAAAAATCGTATGCTTCTGGGTGCAGGTGCCGGTCAGATGAGCCGAGTCGATTCAGTGGAAATCGCCATACAAAAAGCCGGTGACCGGATCCAGGGTGCCGTTATGGCCTCAGATGCGTTTTTCCCGTTCCCTGATTCGATCGAACATGCCCATACGGCCGGAATTACTGCCATCATTCAGCCTGGCGGATCCGTCCGTGACCAGGAAGTAATCGACGCATGTAATAAATATGGAATCGCGATGATTTTCACTGGCCGGAGGCATTTTAAGCATTAATTATACTGGCTTTTCTTTAAATTTCCATTTTATGTGGCTCTGAAAGCAGGAAATTTAGTGAAAAATATAAATCCTGTGAAACGGAAATTTATAGTGGTGTCTCGAGTATAAACCCACGCCGGAGTATTTTCCATTTTTCTAATTTCTTTGAGAAAACAGAGAATGTGTTTTTAGAAAAAATAAAATTTTTAAGAAAGATGTGGGCATTTTCACACATAAAAAATTCGTATATTTCCTTTTTTCATCATTTTATACCCGATAACACTATAAATTTCCACTTTCCTGGCATTTTTGCTTCACAGAAAATGCTTAAAAATGAGTATTTATCCTGTGTCTGTCACAAAGAATCAAGAAAGTAGATCCGAGATCATTTATACGGTACCTCTTCCTTAAATTTTAGTTTAGAACGGTACTGTCTGAAATTATTTTAGTAAAAAACGAAAAATGGAAGAAAAAATTTATTGTGTATTCGGGTACAAAAGTAAAACGGTTTTTCTGAAAAGGAAGAACGAAACATATGGAAAAATCTGACATTTTCGACAGTAGTGATGCACTTCGTGGGGCTTTTGACCTTCCTTTCGCAAAACGAATTACATTTCCCGGCACGTTAAAACTGGAACGTGGAGGGAAGCTGGAAGACATCACCGTTTTATATGAAACATATGGAACGCTTAATGAATCGAAAAGTAATGCCATTCTCATCTGTCATGCTCTGACGGGAGATTCTCACGTCGCGCGGCATAATCCACAGGATCATCCCGGATGGTGGGACATTCTCGTCGGACCTGGAAAATCCATCGACACGAATCGGTATTTCGTAATCTGCGCTAACACTCTGGGAAGCTGTCGTGGCACGACAGGCCCCACTTCTATAAATCCTAAAACAGGAAAACCATATGGTCCCGATTTTCCGGTGGTTACCATGGAAGATAATGTGCACGTGCAAAAAATGCTCATGGATCATCTGGGAATTCCAAAACTTCTGGCTGTCGTCGGAGGATCCGTCGGCGGCATGATGGCTATAATTTGGAGCGTGCGTTATCCGGATGCTCTTCATGGCGCAGTCACGCTGGCCACCAGTCCGCGTCTGACCAGTCAGGCTCTGGCATTTCATATCGTGGGGCGAAATGCCATTACCTCGGATCCTGATTTCGCCGGAGGAAATTATTATGATAAAAAACCACCGAAAGTTGGTCTGGCTCTGGCACGAATGTTAGGTCATATCACGTATTTATCTCGAGAATCCATGATGCGAAAATTTGACGTGGATCGAGATGCCGCACGCCAAATCGACACAAAATTTGAAACTAAATATTCTGTTGGATCCTATCTGGCTTATCAGGGAGCGCGATTTAATGATCGTTTTGACGCCAACAGTTATTTAGCGTTAACGCAGGCATGTGATCTGATGGATTTTGGAAATACTGTCGATGAACTCGCGGAGCGGCTGGACGCGGCAAAATGTCGCTGGCTGGTAATGTGTTTTTCCAGTGACTGGCTTTTTCCGTCATTTCAGTCTGAAATGATCGTGGACGCGCTTATCGCCAGAAAGAAACGTGTCAGTTACTGTGAAATCCAGAGTGACTGCGGCCATGACGCATTTTTACTGCCGCACCAGCTCAGTACTTATGGTGGACTGACTGAAACTTTTATCGGTAATTTATACGATGAATTTTGCAAAACAAAAACCAGCGAAAATGTAAAAGACAGCGGTGTACATAAGCCTGAAATTACACAAGAAAAAATAGATACTTCTGCCGCGGCCATTCCGATGACAGAGAATGGTTCTCGGGAAAATTTATCTTACACGGAATCTGAAAAAATATCGGAAGATACATGGGCTTTTTCGGATGATGCACCCGATTCTTTGCACGGAAGACTGGATTTCGAAACCATTTTGGGTTTAATTCCTCGGCATGCCAGCGTTCTGGATCTGGGCTGTGGAAACGGAGATTTACTGCTGCGGCTGCGGCAGCGTTCTAATAAAAGCCGACTCTTGGGAGTCGAAAATAGTGAGCGCGCCATTCAAAAATGTGTAGCGCGAGGACTGGATGTCATTTATAAAGATCTGAATCATGGTCTGGCGAATTTCCATGACAGACAGTTCGAGTATGTCGTCATGTCCCAGACTCTGCAGACGATTATGGATGTGGAGCAGCTGGTGGAAGAAATGCTGCGTGTCGGGCACCGGGGAATCGTCAGTTTCCCGAATGCCGCTTATCTGCCGTGGCGAAAACAGCTTTATTATGAAGGGAGAATGCCGGAAATCAGCTGTGATGACCGTTCTCGGTGGTATGAAACGCAGAATGTTCGTTTTCTTACGATCGCTGATTTTCATGCATACTGTGACCGAAAAGGTTACTCTATTATGCAGCAAATTGCGCTGAATACCCAGACCGGAACGAAAGTCATGGAGCGCCCGAATGATAATGCGACCATGGCGATCATGGTTCTTAGCCGTTAAGTTTTATGCAGTCTTTATTTCATCACGGAGAGTAACACGCTTCAGCGGTATTTTAAGCTGTCACGTTACCCTCCATCTTTCAGGACTTTTTTGTATATTATCGGTTTCATCTGAATTTTCGTTTTACGTGGTCACAAAAGCCGGTATTTTATACCCGATACACTATAAATTTACGCTTCTCCAGCATTTAGTTTCACTGAAAATGCCGGCTTTCAGACCGCACAAAACAGAAATTTAAAGTGGAACCAGGTATATGTGTGCTCGGTGCACTATAAAATTCTGTTTCTCCGACATTTACATCTTATACATTATAAATTCCTTTTTCTCGGTTTTTTGCTTCGCTGAAAATATCTGGCGTTCAGAGCTGTGCAAAATGGAAATTTAAGGGAGAGCCCGCATAAAGGTGGAGCCGAGTACATTTCGGACATGAAAAGAGTTCTGCGCCTATTTTTTATTTTTTTGAGAAAATTATACCCGATTATTTTTTTGTTTTTTCTGAAAAAGAAGTACTGATTTCATGCCTGGTCTCATCTGCCGGGAAGTCGGGCGGATACGTTTTTTCATCTTACGGTAAAAAGTCGCAGCACGAATTTTTCTCCCGAGAATCGCTTCATACGTCCGCCGTAACTGAGTTAAGGTAAAAATTTCCGGCATCAGATTAAAAATAATATCCGTGGTCCATATCTCCTGACGTAATCGTTCCAGGGCATAATTTATAATTTTAGCATGATCGAAAGCGATATTCTCTGACGCGCGGATCTTTCCTTCTTCCGTCCATATTTTACCAGTTTTTATAAGTACATTTTCCATCTGTGCTTCCATTTTAATTGTATCCGCAGAGAAATGAAGAACAAAATTTTGTTTTCGAACATTCTTTTCCTCTGTGTGCACATCCTGCAAAAAAGTTTTGGTTATCGTAAACCAGAGAGCTTCCGCGGCGTCATCTCCAGGTGCGGTAAACTTTATTTTGTCTGCCTCTGCCAGAGCCATGTAAGAACAGCTGACCACCCAAGTTCTGGGGTCACGCCCAGGATCTCCCCATGTATAAAGCTGGCGAAGAAATAAATTTTGTAAACCGGTTTCCTCCGCCAATTCACGCGCCGCAGCTTCAGCCAGTGTTTCATCAGACTGCACGAATCCCCCTGGAAGAGCCCAACAATTTTTATAGGGATGTTTTCCTCTTTTAATAAGCAAAATTTTCAGTTCTTTTTCAGGCAAAAACGGACCATCCACAGAAAGTCGATCAGAGACGGTAAATATCACCACATCCACAGTTAAAGAAGGACGTTCATATTTTGTGACATCATAACGCTTTAAAAACATGGATTCCGTCATTTCAGATTTTTTATCCATAAGCGTAAAGAAAGAAAAACATTACATTTTCCTAAAGATAATTATTAGTAAAATGAGAACTAAAACCGCCAAAACACCGAGCACGATCCATACTTCTTTGGATATTTTTTTTGCTTTTTTTGTTTTGTAAGTATAACTGTTTCCAGAAGAGTTTTTTTCTGGTGTCTTTTTTCCTGCACGCGATACGCCAGAATTCCGTCCTGAACCCGCATGAATATCAGAATGAATTCCGGTTTTTCTACTTCCGGAGGTACGCGTACCAGATAAAGAGGGAGAATATCCTTTCTTTCCACTTTTATTGGGAATCGAAGAACGCGACGCATCCTGCAGCGACACAAAATTTAAAACATTATTTTGCACACTATCATCAGACGGATTTTCGCCAGCATTATTCGGGCGGAAACGCTGTTTTTGATTCAAAAATTGTAAAAACTGTTCCTGCTGAATTTTTTCTTCAGAAATATTTTTATCCGTCCCCGAAGAATTTCTTTTGCGTAAGGCAGAAGAACCAGAGGCAGTTTTAGTCATCCTGGCCTTTCGCGCCGCATTACTGTCCAGCTCACCAGACTTTCCCTCCCGTACCAGACGAATCGTTTTTTTATCACCATCCTGACGTTTCGCATAAGTACCAGATAAAGTACTGCTGCCACCCAACTTTTTCGATTCTTCTTCCGCAAACTTAGAAAAAATCGAAAGATCACTGACCTCTGAAGAAGAACCATTCGTTTCCGTCTTCCGTTTCGAGTAAGTGGAAGAAAGACCAGCCACTTTTTGCCCATGATCCAGCAGCCAGTCAGTCAGATCCTCCGCCACCTCTTTCGCAGTCTGCTGGCGATCATTCGGATCTTTCGCCATCATCCGCCAGCATATTTTAGCTAAATCTTCTGGTACTTCAGGACGTTCCAGAGAAATCTGTTTTGGCATTTTTTTCTGGTGTGCCCAAATACGCTGTGGTAAAGTCCCCTCTGGAAATGGCACATGACCCACCAAAAGATAATAAAAAGTACACCCCAGTCCATAAATATCCGCCCTGGCATCCACCGTGTGACTGTTTCTGGCCTGTTCCGGAGCTAAATAATCCGCCGTCCCCAAAACATTTTCATCGTAAGCCACCGTTAAAGAAGCACGTTTTTCGTCCGTAAACCGTGCCAGTCCCATATCCAGAATACGCACCACCCCACGCTGATCCACCAGTAAATTCGCCGGTTTCATGTCCCGGTGAATTAACCCCGCATTATGCGCATAATCCAGTCCTTCCGCCGCCTGGCGAATATAATCAGCTGCACGATATATATCCAGAGGCCCTTCTTTTTTCACCGTGGACAGTAAATCTTGACCTTCCACGTACTCCATTACCAGATAATAAATAGAGCCGCCTTCATTATCGATATCATATGCACAGACGATATTCGGATGCGCCAGCGCCGCGACCGCCTGAGCCTCAAGCAAAAAACGCTCAAGATATGAAGATTCAGAGGTAACCCGACTTTTCGGAAGAACTTTAATCGCTACCTGCCTCTGAAGCAGTGTATGTTCCGCTAAATATACACTGCTCATACCGCCCACGCCAATAACCCGTAAAAGTTTATACTGGCCTAAAAAAAATCCTTTATATTTTCCTGCAAAAATATTATCTTGCTGCCACTGTGTGAGATACTGATGAGACACTAACCAGTTAGCAAAACCTGAGACATCATCCGGATCCAGTGTGCTCTCCTCATCCTTCCAGTGCTTTAAATATCTCTGAAGCTGACCGTCTTCAAATAAACGGCTCTGCTGAAGCATATTTAAAAAATCATTCATCGACGGAAGCGCCATGATATACACCGCTAAAAAATTAGAGAGAAATTATAAATAATCCCGTTTTCCATCTGAAAACGAGAAATATGTTCTTTTACAGCATTTCACGCTGAAAAATTTGCCTGCCAAAACACAAAACACAAAAAATTAAACTAAATTAGATAATAAGTTTAAAAATCATCCCATGTACGTCTATATTCCATATGCCTATCATACTTTATTTTTCTTAAAATTTCCAGACGTTTTTCGCAAAAACATCATTTTTCTATCAATTTTTTACAAAAATTGTTTTTTTATATCTAAATTTACTATGAATTTTTTATTTCTATGATATTTTGTTACGAAAAAATTCTTTACTGATCGTGTCATATATACCCAGTTCCACTTTAAATTTCCATTTTATGCGGCTCTGAAACAGACATTTTTAGCGAAGCAAAATGCCGGAGGAGCGGAATTTTATAGTGAGTCGGGTATAAAACAAAAATTTAAGGTAATTTTAGGTGTCATGTCCTCCGTGGAGAGTAATTCTATTTTTGTATATTTTACAAAAAAACTGAATACAGACCTTAAAAATACTGGCTCCACTTTAAATTTCCGTTTTGTGCGGCTCTGAAAGCAAACATTTTTAGCGAAGCAAAATGCCGGAGGAGCAAAATTTTATAGTGTATCGGGTATAATAAAATATTTTGCTCTTTTTTTCTGCGTTTCAATTACTTATTTCATCGGGTAATTCATATATTTTCTTTGAAAATCTTCTAAAAATGATGATTTTATACTTTTATATTTATTAAAAAAATAAAAATCATGACTATTTTTTATATATAAATCTTGACAGTTTTACACCATTCTTTTATTATAAATAGGTTCTTTGGTTTTCTTGTAAATTTTCCGGCCGAATGGTAATAAAAATTAGTTTTATACCCGATACATTATAAATTTCCGTTTCACCGGCATTTTGCTTCGCTGAAAATGCCTGCATTCAGAGCCACACAAAACGGAAATTTAAAGTGAAACCTGTATGTCAAAAAATACAGAAATCCACAGTAAATCTGGTATAATATCATTCTTCACACGATAAAAATAATAAATGAATACAAAATTAAATCCACTCGCAGTAATCACCGGTGCCTCCAGCGGTTTAGGAATGGCGTATGCACGGCAGCTGGCAACAAAAGGCTTTAATCTGATGCTTATCGCACGACGAAAATTTGTACTGGAATCGTTAAAAGAGGAACTGGAAAAATCCCACCAAAATATTTCTGTAGAAATCGTTCAGGCAGACCTTTCGCTGCTGGACGATATTCGTATGCTGGAAGAAAAAATCGCGAATTCCGAACGTCTTCTGTTTATGATTAATAACGCAGGATTCGGAGTGGAGGGTGTTTTTCCAGAAATAAATGTCGAAAAAAACACCGAAATGATTACTGTCCATAACACGGCTGTCATGCGGCTCGCTCGTGCCGCGATGATTCCCATGAAAGTACAGGGAAAAGGTTTCCTGATAAATGTCGCCTCTTCTGCGGGTTTTCTTGCCTCCCGTGGAGCAGTTATTTATTGTGCGACAAAAGCATTTATCATTTCATTTTCACGGAGTTTACAGTGTGACTGCCATAAAGATGGTATTCATGTTCAGGCTCTTTGTCCAGGTTTTGTTCGCACTGGTTTTCATGATACAGATTCCATGGCGGGCTCACCTATTAAAGAATCTGTGCCCGGATGGCTCTGGCTCCAAGCAGACTGGGTGGTTAAAAAATCACTTTCTCAGGTACAGAAAAATTTCTTTCGCCGTGTAATTTACATTCCATCTCTCCGTTATAAATGCGGAACCTTTTTTGCCAGTTCTTGGATCTTTGCTCCCTTACGCATCCTTTTTTCAGGCGGAAAAATACGATAAATGAAAAATGTTTATTTTTTAGAACACAGAAATTCCATCTTCTGGGTTCCTTTTAAATTTTGTTTTATATGACGATAAATACAGGTATGTCAGCTCCTTTTTTCTTTAGTTTTATGTGCGTTTTGTGAAAATTTATTCATATATCACAAAATGCTGTCAAAATAAACATTAAATATTAAAGGACACATCTGGCATATTCAGGAAATTATTTTTAACATAATCATAATACAGACATTATAAAAATTTATAAATATAAATGTACCATAACACATGATTCGGTAATGGCTGCTTCCATTTTTTTGAAAAATCAAAACTTATGTTTCTGACTTTACATTAAATTTTCGTTTTGTACGGTTCTGAAACTGGCTTTTTCCGTGACGTAAAAATGCCGAGGAATCAGAAATATATACGTCTCGTGTACATAATTTGAATTTTGCTGTAAAATCCGTAATTTTTTTGTTTTGGTTTTACCCTCCCCCTTTTTTTTCACTAAATAATCCTTATAATTTAGGATGTAAAGTGGGATCGTTGAAGAACGGTCCGCACAACGGAAGAGCATGAACGAGTCAGGGGTTAACGCCAGCAGCTATAAGTGTAAACTTTCGTGTGTGTGGGACCGTTCTTCGACGATCTATTTTTTTAGAAAGATAAATACCATGAAAATGGAAATCCGAATTGGCACTCGTACCAGCCAACTCGCTTTGTGGCAGGCAGAATGGACTGCACAGGCATTACGAAAAGAAGGTTTTTCTGTTAAAATTTTTCCGATTACCACCGCGGGAGATAATATAAAATTAGGTCCCGTCTCTCCCATGATTTCTGCTGAGGGTACTAATGTAGGCGTATTTACGAAAGAACTTCAGCAGGCTCTGCTGAATAAGGAAATTGATGTAGCAGTACACAGTCTGAAAGATCTTCCCACGGATACAGTTCCCGGTCTTTCTTTGACCGCCACACTCCCGCGTGCTTCCGTCATGGACGTGCTGGTGGTACGCAAAGATTATCCTCGTCCGGTAACTTCTCTCTCTAATTTACGTTCTGGTGCAGTTATAGGAACGTCCAGTCTCCGCCGACGTGCTCAACTTTTGGCTTTTCGTAAAGATTTTATCGTACGTGGTATTCGTGGAAATTTAAATCGCCGAATCGAAAAACTAGACACAGGTGAATATGATGCTCTGATTCTCGCACAAGCTGGAATAGAACGCCTGGGCTGGGGACACCGAATTTCTGCGATTATTCCGACAGAAATTATGATGCCCGCAGTCGGCCAGGGAGCTTTAGGACTGGAAACCAGAAGTGATGATACTGTTACAAATAAGGCGTTAGCGCGAATAAATGATCCACTGACATTCGCCTGCGTTACAGCAGAACGTGCCATGCTAAAAGCTCTTGACGGAGGATGTGCCACACCTGTCGGGGCGATCTCTTTTGTTGTGAAAAAAGTCACACACGGTACACGAAAAGCACCATTCCTCTTTTTGCACCTTTCAGGTCGAGTGATTACTGTAGATGGGCGTGCCAGCCTGGAAAAAACTCTTTCGGGAACTGACCCTACACTTTTAGGAGTCTCTGTGGCAGCAAATCTTTTAGAAATGGGGGCAAAAGATTATATTACAGAGGCGAGAGCATTTCGTTAAAAGATTTTATTTTTAATTGTGCATGTTTCATCAAAAAAATGTTTTCCATTTTTGCTGTACATGTCACCGTATTTTTCATTACGAAATACCTTAAAATTAAAATATTAGACATAACTTTTCATCTTATTTTAGCTTGTAACCTCAGTGTTTCAGAGAGGAATAAAATGTGGAAAGGTAAAAGTTCATAAAATATGTGCTATAAAATATCCTTATAATTTATAAAAAAGGTAAAATCTTTACATCTTTTTGAAAAGTCTGTATTTCATATAAAAAATCACTTGTCAAAAAGAGGGTAATCTGGTTATAATAAATAAAAATGAATGTACATGAACTTTTCCGTAAAGTGCGTGTGCCATGAATTCGTATGCTAAACCATAAATTTATAAACGAAACTGTCTTCCAGTGATTTTCCTATTATACGGCAGGCGGTTTTCCCCAATTTTTATTAGCAAAATATTTTAGAATTAAAACTGAATCGGGAATATTATATCTTGTCCATGATGAATTTTATTTCTCTGGCATTTCACGAAAGATGTATAAAATGTCAGTTCTCATGACGATAAAAAATGAAAATTTAAAGTAAAACTTATATAGAAAACTCCATGCTTTACGCTGAAAAATCTCTTTTGGGGAGACACATTTAATGGTAAACTTTAACGACGAAAATAAAAATCAAGAATCCGAATTTAATAATCCAGAAGATGAGATGTTTTCTGGTGAGGAAGTTTCGTGGGAGGATTCCGACGAAAATAATGATGGTGATTTCTCAGACTCAGAAGATGCGCAGGAAGCGTTTTTAGAAAATGAAAATACAGAAATGTGGGAAGGAGATGACGCGGAACACTCAGAATTTTCTGAGGAAACACATGAAGAAGGTCTCTCGGAAGACGCCGAATCAGAGGTAAGTGAATTCTCTGCAGCTGAAGTGGATTCGGGCGACATGAATCCACAAGATGACGTATCCTCATTTTTAGATGAGCAGACAGAGACCTCCGGTACGGACAAAAAATCTAAAAAAAAGAAAAAGGACAAGAAAAAGTCAGGGGATGGAGAAAAGAAAACGCTTACACCTTTTGACGTATTTCTTATTCTTGCTGCGCTGGCCATTTTTGTGGCCTGCCTGATGCTGTTTTTTGAATTATCTACTTATGATTTCATGACGAAACCGAATGTCTAAAGGAATTTAAACCTGAGGCACGATAAAATTCCGTTACTCCGGCATTTTTCCTTCACTAAAAATACCGGTTTTTAGCGAAGAAAAAAAGAAATTTAAATGAGAACCAGTATTTACTCTGAGACATCATAAAGTATTATTTCTCAGATATTTTGTGATGTATGGAATATTTCTGTTCTTGAACCTTTCAAAACTTAAATTTTCGTGGAAATTTTGAATATATTCTTCACTTTATTTTTTTATCTTCGGATAAAAACGGGAAATTTCCTTTTTTCGTGTAATATGGATTATCGTGCCGCCTTTTAAATCGAAAAATACTGATAAGAGGTGACGAAGAATACAAAAAACGAAATCAGTATTTATGTTCAGACTCCATTTTTGTATTTTATTTTATAATCACCAAAAGTTTCGCTGAGAAAAATTTCATCTTCCATCTGACTAAATATTTTGAAGAAAACTCTTTTCGTTTTAAGAGAGTTTTCTTTTTTTCTTTCGTCTTTTACTCTTTTTACTGCTTCGATATATACGCGGATTCTGTTCTAAATTTCCGTTATGTATGGCTCTGAAAGCAGGTTTTCACCGAAAACTTAATCCGACAAAACGAAAATTTCTCGTATATGAGCATAAAATATTATTTCTGTTTAAATCTCTCCATTTTAGGCCGCGGTGCTATGAAATTAAGCTTCACTCGGCTTCTCACGATTCTAGGATGCCCTAAAAAATAGAAATTTATTGGTCTGTATCATATGAAAAATGGATTTCCTAAAAATTTTTTTAAAAAATTTTACATATGTTCTAAAAATTTAAAAATCTTCCAGTTTTAAAACGTTATCTTCTGGGATTTACGGGCTCTGAACCATATTCGCCCAAAATCTATGATTCTTCATATGTAAAAATTTGTCAAGTTATTATTTACTGATATTTTCTTCACAGTGAACGTCTGTGAATCTTGCACTTTTTCAAAAAAAGAGCAAAATAACGCATGTCGGACGGGAATTCCTAAAATTTGGCGGCATTTCTCGCTCACGGCTTTTTAGAGAATCTCCCATGAAGGATTTCCCTCCGGCACTTTTAATTATTTTTTTAATATTTTTTTATGTAAGTTATTTTTTAAGTTATTTTGTAAGTTTTTTCCACATATTCCTTTTCTCTGGTTAAAAGTTCATTCAAAAATTGACGGAACAATAAAAATAAAACGTCAAAAAAAGCTTTTATCAGAAACTGGATAAATTGTCGCCAGAAAATGGCAAAAAACTCTCTCTCGTTATTTTGTCCTATCATCGGAAATAGTATGAACGATGATTTTTTGAAGGTTACAGGCGTTTTATCCTGGTGCATCCAGAAAAATGTCCTGTAACTTTTTTATTCTCTTCTGTCGTATAAATATTTTGTTATTTCCACATTAAACTTAGATTTTAGGCGCAAAAATTTACATACTTTTGTATGATTCTATCATCCACTTTCATTCAGTTTTGTTCGAACAGCGAAGAAACCCTGATTTTATACTTCAGAAAAAGCAGAAAGTATCACGAAAGATTATTTACCTGAGTCCACATTAAATTTCCGTTTCGTGCGGTTCTGAAAGCAGGCATTTTCAGCGGAATAAAAATGCCGGTAAAGCAGAATTTTGTAGTGTATGCAGGACCATTATATTTAAAAAGATACCGGCTCAATGAAAAATGTATTTTATCAGGGATTCTAAAAGTAAATATTTTGTAAATTCAGAAGTGTAAGAAAAAATTTTTTTATGGAACATCAGACATATAAAAAATGTCAAGAAAACACAGAATGACAGTAATATCCCCTGAAATTCTATAAAAATCTGCTTTCCCTGTCCGCCGACAGACAGGCCGGCATTTTGTGGCGCCGAAAATACCTGCATTTACGCACAAAATGGAAAATTAAAGTAAAATGAGGACAAAAGAATTTTAGCCATTTTGAGGCTTTCTTTCCTTCAAGAGAAATTTCATCGTCACTCTCCACTCTTTATTACTAGCTCTTCACATAAATTCGCAGCGTTTTCCGGAATCACAGTGCAGGTGGTATATAATGTAGTGCGCAGAACGGCCAGACCACTAATCATTCCGATCACTAGCAGCGAAACCAGCACGATCCACTCAAAAGTCAGCATTCCGTAACGATTTTTTCTCCGAATATTTTTCATGTTCCATGTCTCTCAGAATAATCAGTCCAGTTCCTCGAAAATTTCAGTATGATACCAGTTTTCTCGTTAAATTTTTACTCACTCTGAACACAGGCATTACGGTGCAACAAAAATTTATCGCACGTGATGCACAATAATCTTTTTAGATATTATTTTATTTCACAAAATCCACTTCGATTTCATGAATCGCTTTAGCGGTATCCGTTATTTCCAATAAACCACCATTTCGGACGAAAGCCAGGCCGCCGATAACGCCGATTACCAGGATTACGGTAATTAAAATCCACTCGAAAGCCAAAACACCCCGACGACAAGATATATTAGGAGATTTTCGCATCTTTTCCTCTTTAAGATTCATTCACACCCTGTTAAAATATAAATTCCACGACAAAATTCCATACTTGACGTACGGTTAACCGATCTGTTTTATATCTGTCACTAAAAATTTCTCCGTTTTCCCAGTATTTTCACAGAAATTTCGGTGATTTCTTTCCTTTTTTTCCAAAAATACATATTTATTCTAATTCTGCAGCATCCCGTGTTTTTTTGTTATACTGTTATACCCGATACACTATAAAATTCTGTCACAGGCATTTTGCTCCCTGAAAATGCCTGCGTTCAGAGCTTCACAAAACGGAAATTTAAAGTGGAACCAGAATGCATAAAAATTTAGTTTTTATATCGTCACAAAAACGGTATTTTCAACAAAAATGCCTGTGAAATGAAAATTTAAGGCATTTCGTAACATAAAATTCTATTTTTATAGCCATCAGGGAAAAAATAATATGTGCTCTACGAAACCAGGAATACTCCCAAAATGTTCTGATTCTGTTTTTAGGGGGAGGGAGAGGTGGATGCGGATGCGGCCGTATTCAATTTATCCACACTTTCCGCCATATCCGTTACTTTCAGAAGTATCGTGTTCCTTAAAACCCCTAAACCTCCGATCATTCCGATCACCAGTAATGTCACGATAACGATCCACTCGAATGTCAGGGCTCCACGCCGATTTTTTTTCCCACGAAACATATAAAAACTCCTCACTTTAGCCCATAACTTCCCATTATAAAATATTCATCCATATTACGAATTATTTTATATCCGATACACTATAAATTTTCGCTTCACCGGCATTTTTGCTTCGCTGAAAATGCCTGCGTTCAGAGCCGCATGAAACGGAAATTTAGAAAGGAACCAGTATACCAGAGCAAAATCCTACGCACCTGCAAAATTTATCGTGTGTATATAAAATCAGTTCTTCTGTATCATAAAAACAGATGTTTTTCAGAAACAAAAATACCGTGATGAAGATTATATACCATAAATATAAAACAGGCTTTTCATTTTTTCGGCCTTCATAAAGATATACTTCAGGAAAACCGTTTTTGCATACCTTTTCATTATAATCGTTTCATTTTAACACAGTTTTACCTGCTTTACTTATTTTTTTGCTTTTCCTTTAAATTTTCGTTTTGTGTCGTTCTAAAAACAGATACTTTCCGTGTATCAAAAAATGCTCGTGAAATGGAAATTTATAATGTACAGAGTATAAAAGTATCTGGAAGAACTTTTCATTTCCACCGACTTCCATCCCAAATTTTTTATGTTATAATTTATAAATGTATCGGATATGATAGTGATGCCACGCGGGATTTTATTTTTCCTGACCGCATCTATTTTTGTTTCTGGCTGTGTACCGTATCTCAAAATAAAAATCGGAACAGAAAGAATTGTCCAGTAAACACACTAAAACACGGAGAATGTTATGAGTCTTCACAAAAATTTACTGTTCACATTATCATTTATTTCCTTTTTGGGCGGACTGACATTTTTCTCCGCGGCAGCTCTCGCGCAGCATGAGAACACATCTGCACAGCACGGAAAATTTTCTTCCTCCCCCATAAAAGATTCACGCCCAAATATTTTATTCATTTTCACGGATGATCATGCGTATCAGGCTCTGAGTGCATATGGCTCGAATCGAAATGAAACACCTAATATGGATAAATTGGCTGACGAAGGAATGCTTTTCACCAACTGTTGTGTTACGAATTCCATCTGCGGCCCCAGTCGAGCCGTCATTCAGACAGGAAAGTATTCACACATAAATGGTTTTATGACGAATAATGACCGTTTTAACTGTCAGCAGCAGACTTTTCCAAAACTTTTAGGCGCATCCGGTTACCAGACCGCGATTATAGGAAAATGGCATCTCTCCTGTCCAGTTCAGGGTTACGATTATGCCGAAACTTTAATTGGCCAGGGACCATATCTGAACCCTCCCATGATTAAAAACGGTGAAAGAGTCTCTTACACTGGCCGCACGACAGAAATCATCACAGACCGCTCTCTGGAATGGCTCAAAAATCGTGATCCAGAAAAACCATTCCTGCTGATGACTCAGCATAAAGCACCTCACCGAAACTGGCAGGCGTATCTTGAATTTTATAATTTATATCGTGACCGCGAGTTTCCATATCCTGAAACTTTCGATGATACTTACAAAAATCGTGGGCGCGCCGCGCTGGAACAAGACATGTCGATCGCTGAGACACTCACACATCAGGATCTGAAAATTACGAAACCCGGCGACTGGAATTCCATGACGGAAGAACAAAAAGAACAGTGGATGAATATGTATGAAGGCCGCCCAGCGGAATACGAAAAAGTAAAAGATGATCCTGTGGCACTTAAAAAATGGAAATACCAGTGTTACATGAAAGATTATCTCGCCTGTGTCGCGGCGGTGGATCATGAAATCGGAAGAATGCTTACTTTTTTGGAAGAAAACGGACTGGCAGAAAATACCGTCGTGGTATACGCTTCTGACCAGGGATTTTACCTCGGGGAACATGGATGGTTCGATAAGCGTTTCATGTATAATGAATCCTTCAAAACACCTCTCATCGTCCGCTGGCCTGGAAATGTGAAGCCCGGTACTCGAAATAACGCTTTAGTTTCGAATGTAGATTTCGCGGAAACGTTCCTCGAAATGGCAGGCGTTCCCATTCCAGAAGACATGCAGGGACTTTCTCTCGTACCCATTCTCCAGGGAAATACCCCAGACGACTGGCGCTCTTCCATTTATTATCATTATTATGAATATCCTGCTGAGCATATGGTAAAAAAACATGAAGGGGTTTATGATGGCCGCTTCAAATTAATCCATTTTTATGATGATGTGGATGAATGGGAATTTTATGATCTGGAAAAAGACCCACGGGAACTGCAGAACCTTTATTCTGAACCTGAGTATTCATCAGAAATCACCCGCATGAAAGCAGAGCTGGAAAACCAGAAAAAAAAGCTAAACGTTCCTCCTGTTCAGGTAAATCCACGCAGTTATCTTTATGATGAGGAAATGGCAAAAACTCGCCCCGGGATGAAGGGTTATTTTAACCGAATGAAAAACATCTCGGAAACACGAAAGAAAATTCTTGCCGAAGAATAAAGAATAATTTCCACATATCCAGAATACACATGCCATACGTTTTCCTGAAAAAACTTATGGCATGTTTTTTTGTCTGTGCTTTTAGATTTAGATTTCTTTACGGAACATATTTTCTGCATGCGTTTAATTCCTGAATTTTATTCCGATACACTATAAATTTCCCCTTTTCCAGCATTTTTATTTCGCTGAAAATGCCGGCTTCCATGCTGCACAAAATGAAAATTTAAGGGGCGCCAGTATATGAACACCGAGAGTAAATCAAAATCCCTGTTCACAGAAAAATCGTTCTTTGTAAATCACACTTCCGGAACACACCTTACTTTAATAATGCCTGCACACTTTTAAAAGCAGGGTGAGCAGCGGTCTTCAACAAAAGAAAAATCAGGGATTCTGTGCTGATCAGATTCACACCCTGTGAGCGCATAAACCCTAAAGACGCCAGGCGATCCTTCATGGTTCGCGAATTAATCGCATCATTTAAAACCCAGACCGTATATCCTGCATCCACCGCAGCCACCGCCGTCATCATCACGCACACATGCGCCTCCACTCCCACAAAAATCAGATTCTTTTTCCCCTTTTTCTCCACCACACTCCGATATTTCGGTGAGTCAAAACATGAAAAACACACCTTATCGACAGTTTCACTCTCCGGCGGAAGTGCCTCCTGAATGACCGCCAGCGTATCTCCCAGACCTTTCGGATACTGCTGCGTCACCACCACTTCCAGCGACATTTCTCTCGCCGCCCGCACGAGAATCCCCACCTTCTTCGTCACTAATTCCGGATTTTCCATCACCGGCACTAATTTTTCCTGCATATCAATTATCGTCAGCAGCGTATTTTCCACCTTTAAATCCACCATATATTTCTCCAAAATTTTGATTTACTTTATCTGATACTCTTCCCGCTTCCTCCACATTTCACGATATTTGAAACACCAGCATCCATCCATGACCACACACATGCTGGCCGACTGTCAGAAATATTCTGGTTTTCCTTTAAATTCCATTTTATACGCTCTGAAAGCCTGCATTTTCTGCAAAACAAAAAAGCTGGAAAAACAGAGTTTTTAGTGTTCCTGGCATATACTCTGGTACCACTTTAAATTTCCGTTTTAATCGGCGCAGAAAGCACCGGCTTTTTCAGCGAAGCAAAATGCCTGAGAAGCGGAAATTTATAGTGTATCGGGCATAAAAATTTAAGGGATCCAGAATGACAGCACGTTTTCCATCACGGAATCTGACGCCATTTTTTCCGTTATAATCTCCCGGCTTTCGTTTCCGCCTGAAGCTGCGCGATCATTTCACGTGTCGCCGTCTCCACCGCCAGCTCCCATTTATCTGCCGCAAAACGTCCCGCATAATCTTTCCTGTCATAAGCAAAAATAATAGCGCGAGAGCTGTTTATTACCGCACCCAGTCCATCATCATCAAAAGCCGCGGAAATATCCTTGGCCGTCCCCCCCTGTGCACCAAAACCCGGCACCAGCAGCCACGCATGTGGCATCCTCTGACGTAATTCTTCCAGCTGCTGGGGATATGTCGCACCCACCACCGCTCCCACCGCGCCGTATTTTTCACCACGACTCAGCGCGAATTCTGCCGACTTCTGCTCCACCAGATCCGCCGTTTTTTGATAAACACTTACCTCTCCCTCTTTCATATCCTGCAGCATTCCACCGCCGGGATTCGAAGTTTTTACCAGCACGAAAATTCCACTTCCACGTTTTTCTGCCACATTAATAAACGGAATCAGACTGTCTTCACCAAGATATGGACTGACCGTCAGTGAATCCGCTTCCCAGGCAGAACCTTTTCCTAAATATGCCGCCGCATAACCTGCCGCCGTGCTGCCGATATCATTTCGTTTCCCATCAAGAATCACGATCAGACCCAGTTCATGTGCATAACGAATAATATCTGAAAGCACCACCATTCCCCACGGTCCCAGTTCCTCAAAAAACGCTATCTGCGGCTTCACACACGCCACCAGCGGAGCGACGATATCCAAAATCGCGAAAGAAAAACGGTGATATGCCCGCGCAATTCGTGGTAAATCCTCTGGCGAAATACCGCGACGAAACACCTCAGGAATCGCCGAAAATCGTGGATCGAGACCCACCATGACTGGCGTCTTCTTTATTTTAACTGTGTCCGTAAGCCTTTTCGAAAATGTGTCCATATAAAATGCCCTTCATATTTATTTTCTATTAAAAAATTTTTCAAAAAATGAAATCATATTTTTGCTTCACGTGATACTCTGGTTCTCCTTACTTTCCATTTTCTGTGGTCCTGAAAGCATGTAGTTTCAGCGAAATATACGGGTTCCCCCTTTAAATTCCATTTTAAGTGGCTTTTAAAGCAGGCATTTTCAGTGAAGCTAAATGCCGGGGAAGCGGAATTTTATAGTGCATCGGCTATAAAATGCTGGGAAACGGGAATTTATCTTACATCGGATATAAAAAAGCAAAAAATTAAAAGTGTTATCTGGAATAATATCAGTCTCCGCTAAAAAAGGAAGTATGAAAATCCGTTATCGGAAACGCCGCATAAGTGATTTTACCGCAAAAATCATCAGTAATACCACCACACCGATCAGCACGATCGCCCCACCTGGTTTCAGATCATGAATGTTAAAGGAAAGCAGTAAACCCGTGATCATAAAACAGAACGCAAAAAAAATGGAAAAAAAGACAGTCTGTTTATAACTTTTCCCAAATTGCATCGCGCAGGCCACCGGAATTACCAGCATGGAAGAAACAATTAACGCGCCGACCGTCCTGGCAGCCACCGCCACCGTTACCGCCGTAAGAATGGTAAAAATAAAGTTTATTCTTCCGACAGAAATTCCTGCCAGCCGTGCACCTTTTTCATCAAAAGAAATCACGAATAACTCCCGGTAAAGCAGAAAAAACGTCAGCACGACCGCCACCGTGATTCCGATAACCAGATAAACATCCAGATCCGAAATCGCGACGATACTTCCAAAAAGATAATCATTAAAACTTCCCACGCTGCGAACATACCCCGACAGGACACCCGCCAGTCCGATTCCCAGGGACATCATAATGGCCAAAGAAATATCTTCATACTGTGGAAACATCCTCCGTATCCACTCGATACTCAGAGCCGCAGCCACACAATAAAGTACCGCACACAGCGTCGGCTCCCATCCCAGTAAAAGCCCCATGGCCACCCCCGCCAGTGACGTATGAGAAAGCGTGTCCCCCATCAGAGAAAGTCGTTTCAAAACAATAATAATACCCACACAGGGAATGATAATCGCTAATAAAATCCCTACTAAAACCGCACGCTGCATGAAAGGATACTGCAAAAAATAAATCATTCCATCACTCCATCTTCCGTCAATAAATCACAGTCTGGTGCATGCTCAATTAAATGACAGTGACGGCACGGATGCTTATGCCGGTGCCTCAGTTCATCCGCCAGCTGTGAGGGATCCAGCTCCATGACAGATCCCTCTTCCAGACATAATACACGGGAAAAATGTTCCGCTGCCTCCCGTAAATCATGAGTTATCATTAAAATCGTAATCCCTTCTTCACGATTCAGCTTTTCCAGTAAACGATAAAAAGAATGTGTCGAACGATCATCGATTCCGCTGGCCGGCTCATCCAACAAAAGAATCTCTGGCCGATTTACCAGTACCCGTGCCAGCATAACCCGCTGCCTCTGTCCCCCGGAAAGCGTGCCGATAAGCTGCTGTGCACATTCTTGCATCCCGACCATTTCCAGTGCTTCTCTCACCCTTTCCTTATGCTCCTTCTGGAAAAAACACCACCGTCTGATCTGTCTGGACAGACTTCCCATCACCACTTCCTCCGCTGTCGCAGGAAAATTCCCTCCCAGTGTAATACTGTTCTGAGGCACATATCCGACCTTCCACCACTGGCGGAAACTCTTTACATGTTCCCCAAAAATCTCAATTTTCCCATACGAGAAAGGAACCTCTCCCAACAAAAGTTTTAACAGCGTACTTTTTCCCGCCCCATTCGCGCCGATAAGCCCCACACAGTCACCAGAAAAAATAGTAAAATTTAAATTCTCCAGTACAGGTGTTCCTGAGTACCCGAATGTAAGCTGACTGACCTCTATTATTTTTTGCATACACCACCAAAATCTAAAATTATATCGCGATCACTGTTTTCTTCTGATTTTATCCGATTCACCATATTATACAAAAAGGAGCCAGCGACATATAATGCCCGATTTACTATGAATTTCTGTTTTTCCAGGATTTTTGTTTCGCAGAAAATGCCTGCTTTCAGAGCCGCAAAAAAACGGAAATTTAAAGTGGAACCAGTATATATCTGATACACTATAAATTTCCACTTCTCCAGCATTTTAGTTTCGCTAAAAATACCTGGACTTCCAGAACCGCACACAACGAAAATTTAAAGTAAAATCAGTAAATATTAAATGGGCCAGCGGCGCATAAAAATTTCTCCCATCCATATAAAAAGCGATAACAGCAGCAGATATGGCCAAAAAGGAAGCGTCTGCATGACATACCGTCCTTCTTCCTTTCCATTCTTTTCCGCAAAAATATCAGACGCCTGTGGATTTACCTTTCCCCCGGTTTCTTCTGAAATCTGCCTGAGATTTTCTTCCACCTTAAATTTTTTGTCAGGCCGATATTCTTCCGTAAAATTCGCCACCGTACCAGTACGCCAAACATAATCTCTGCCCGATGCACGTGCTATTAATTTTAAATCATAATACTTCTGAAAATCCACTTTTACTTGGGCCATATACCTTCCCGGTGCAACATTTCTCATCAAAACTACTTTCCGCTCTTCCACCACCGGCATTTCTTTCTCTCCCTCTTTTTCCAGCCTCTCTTCTTTTGCCTCCAGATGCATTTTTATCTCGCCCTCTGGTAAAAAATCAGGTGAAACCGTCAAAAGAACCTGCATCACATTATCTTCATAAGTGATCTGCAAAATGCCATCCGAAGTATCTTTTTTCATGGCATGATTCACCAGCCGCGCCCAAAAACGATCAAAACTTTTCCAGCCAGTACGCCACGTTTCCACCCAGTGAGACTCCATGTCTGAGGTAAACGCCACCGTTTTCCCGCGTCCACACTTCCACCATACCAAAATAGGATCTGCATCCGGCGACTCAAAAATCACACGACTGTCCGCTTTCGCATGCGTCTGTACATATCCCAGTAATGCTGGCATCTTCGTAAAATCAAAATTCATAAATCCTGGTATGGACGAAATCTGACGTAATGGCGTTTTCCCTTCTATTATTCCGAGTTTCGCCGCCGCGGCAGCCGTCTCTTCCATAAAAATCTGAGGTAAATCCACCGCTTCCGTACATACATATGAATTCCCGCCTCCAATCAGCGCAAGATCTCTCAGCAGATCCGGATCCGCCTCATTTCCCAGAGCGACAGTAGAAATCGAAATTCCTGCCAGTCTGATTTTTTGCGCGATTCCTGAAAAATCGCCAGGATTCGAAATCCCATCTGACATTAAAATGATGTGTTTCCGATCCGCCGACGCCTCTCTTAACGCCAAAAACGCTTTTTCCAGAGCCGGAGCAATATTCGTGGTATTCATCGCCTCCAGCAGATCAATATTTCTGAATGCGTCCTCTTTATTTTCCTCCGTTAAAGGTAATAACGGAACCACCCAGACTGTATTATCTGCATACGCTAAAACCCCCACCTGATCCTGCGGGAAAAGCTGGCCGATCGCTTTTTTCACCGCCTCACGTGCAAGAGAAATGGCATTCCCCTCCTTCATCGACTCAGATCGATCCACCACCAGCACCAGGGCTAATTCCTTACGCGTTTTTTCTCGTGCCTCCTTACATACCACCGGTAACAGTTCTTCCAGCTGTGTTTCGTGATACCCGCCTGATGTAAATGCCTGATCGCCTCCCACCACAATAAATCCACCACCATCTTCCCGAACATATGCATCCAGAGCAGACATGCATTCCGCCGAAACCATTCCCGCCGGGATATTTACAAAAATCACTAAACCATATTTCTGCAGAGCAGAACGTGTCCTGGGAATGGCGTCCGGCATCACCATTTCCACTTCAATAAATTCCTTTTCCAGCGATTCTTTCAGCTTTTGACCGAGATTCGCTGTTCTCTGCACAAGTAAAATCCGTTCATGTGGAATAATTTGGGTAAAAACAGTAAACGCATTATTTTCCTCGCTCACATCATCTTCCGACTTTTCAGGATGTAACCGGATGTCCCACCTCACCACTTCTCGTTTTTTTGCCTGTGTATCATTTTCAGGCTCTCCTTCTGTTCCCGTCACCGCCGCCTGAAACCGCACTCCTCGCACGCCATCTTTCTCAAAAGTTACCGCCTGCGCATCCACTAATTCTCCATTCCGAAATAACTGAATATTCCCCTGGGTAACTTTTTCTCCCACTCCTCCGGCCAGACCTTCTGCGTCCTGATTCCCAGTTTTTGAGCCTCCTTCTTCCTGTTTCCTCACTCCTAAATTTCCTTCGGCCGAATTTCCCGCTTCCAAAGAATTCACGCCCACCATATGAATATACGCATCCACTCCCACGACCTGACCTTCATAACCTGTCGGTGGCACGGTCACCTTTTCGATCCACATTTCCCGCTTCTGCTCTGCTGGTAATGTGGGCCAAAACACCATGTCCATGGATACTTCCTCCGACACTTTTTCTAAATCTGTTCCTCCAGAACTGGTTCCATCAGAAAAAAGCACCATTCGCGGCACATAATCTTCCGGCGCAAGAGCTGCCGCCGCAATCATCGCGGAACTAAGATTCGTGGCCGAAGAATCACACTGCATCATATCAGAAGAAATATTCCTCGCAAAAAAAATCGTCGCCGTCTTATGTTTTCCCTGTGTTTTAACGCTTTCTTCAATAAAATTCTCTGCCGCTTCTTCTGGCGCCGCCACACTTCCGCTGCGATCCACCGCAAAAACAAGATATTCTGTATAATTTTTCCAGGTAACGATCGGTCCTGACAGCGCGAATATTATCAGGCATACCGTGGATACTCGCAGCAGTAAAATCACTCCACCACGCCACGCAGAATCAGAGGTTAACCGTTTTTTCCAGTATAAAAATAACGGCACTAACACAAAAATAAATACAAAACAGTATGGACATGAAAAGAAAAATGACATTTCTAAAACTCTTTATAAAATAATTTACTTTTTTTATTTCTCATACTAAACTACAGGTTCTCGTTTAAATTTCTGTTTTGTACGGCTCTGACACCAAGCATTTTCAGTGAAACAAAAATGCCGGAGAAGCAGAAATTTATAGTGCATCAAGTATAAAATAAGTGTATCCGATAAAAAATGGTATGTCAACTAACCTCCTTCCAAAGAAATTTTAAAATATATCCGATTAACTTAAAATCTTCGCGTCATATTTCGTCCTGTTAAAAAATATTAGTAAAATATACACAGGTTCTCTGTTAAATTTCCATTTTGTGCGGTTCTGAAAGAGGCATTTTTAGCGAAAAAAGCCGAGGAAGCGGAAATTTGTAGTGTACCTCAGATATAAAATCCAGTGAAACCAAAAATTAGAATATATGGAGAATATGATTTTTGGTTTAAAAATTGTTTTTACCTATAAAATGGGGTCTCTTGAAGAATAAATTTAAACACGCTATAATATATTTTATTATTATATTTTTTAATTTTTATAAAATATTTTTATACTGGTTCTCGTTTAAATTTCCGTTTTATGCGGCTCTGAAAGCAGGCATTTTAGCGAAATAAAATGCCAGAGGAGGGGAATTTTATAGTGTGTATCGGGTATAAAATATGACACCGGGTACACAATTAAATTTTTGTACTGTGTATATTTTATAGAGCATCGGGTATAAAAGCATTTTTTGTAGGTTTATTTTTATAGAAAATTGTTTTATACTCATACTATTTTGGATTTCCGCTTTTAAAACCGCCGGGAGCCACGCACCACGGCTCCCGTGTTCTCGTGAAAACGGAAATTTAAACGAGAACCTGTATAAATTTTACTTTGGTGCAGCCACGGAAGCAGGTATTTCGGTAATCAAAATACCTGGAAAACCGAAAATCTTTCGTGTGCCAGACATATGATATGCTAAACATATATCATTTCTAAAAATAAAAATTTCACTGGAGGTTATGTGGCTTTAAATAATTTAGGAAGATACAGATTATTAAATTCTGTAAATACGGGTGCCGACACTCAAATATGGCAGGGACGGGATGATCGAAACGAATGTTTTGTCGCGATTAAAACGCTTACAGACAAAAGATTCGCAGACAAAAAAGAAGCGGCAAAAGTTATCGCCATGCTCCGCCAAGAGTATACCGTGGGCGGGAAAATGGATCATCCGAATGTCATTCATATTCTTGATTTCGCTGAAGAAGACGTACAGCGCCCTTTTTTGGTCATGGAATGGTTTCCAGCTGGAAATCTCAAAAAATTGGTCCGAGAGGGTCTCGACACATATGCCTGGAAACTTCCTGATATTTTACGAAAAATGGCAGAAGGTGTGGCTTATTTTAATGCTCAAGGATGGGTTCACCGAGACATAAAACCCGATAATTTTGTATTAAATGATAATGGTGAACTGAAATTAATTGATTTCGCAATTTCTGTACGCGCACAGGGTATGCTCGCAAAATTATTTGGAAAAGGTAATTCTGTACAGGGAACACGCAGTTATATGTCACCTGAGCAGATCCGCGGTCAGGCGCTGGATCAGCGCGCGGACATTTACAGCCTGGCATGTACTTTTTTTGAAATGGTAACGGGACAGCCTCCTTTTACAGGAACCACTTCCAACGAACTTTTACATAAACATTTAAATACCGCACCTCCGCCAGTAGACGTTTATAATAAAAATATTACGCCTGAATTTACCCAGCTGATAAAGCAGTCTTTGGCCAAAAAACCTGCCGACCGACCGCCGACTTCTAATGATTTTCTCACAAAACTTAAAACCATTCGTATTTTTAAACGTAATCCGGTGGCACCTCAGATAATTGTCCAACAAAAAGAAGGAAATTAAAAAATTTACATTTCTTCTATAATTTTACACATGTACGGATTTTACCGATAATTCGTGTGCTGAAATGTGTGCACGAGAATAATTTCACACATATATGGATTTCATCTTAAAATTTTACTTTAGTGAAGTATCCGGCAGACATTTTCAGCGAGTAAAAATGTAACGAAACATATTTTTATACCCGATACACTATAAAATTCCGCTTCACCGGCATTTTGCTTCGCTGAAAATGCTTTTAGAGCCGCACAAAACGGAATTTTAAAATGGAACCAGTATAATAGTATATTAGGTACTTATCGTTTATTGGAAATAAAAAAATTCATTTTTTCAGAATATATAAATATAATGGAACACCAACTTTCTTTTGAGCGGCCAATTTATGAACTGGAAACACGTCTGGAACAGCTGGAGAGATCTTCTGAAAATGCTCCTGATTTACGCGGTTCGGTGATGAATTTACGGCGTGAATTACTGGAGCTGAAACGAAAAATTTATCAGAATCTTTCCGCATGGGATACGGTGGAAGTCGCCAGGCATCCGAATCGGCCACAGACTTCGGATTACCTAAATTTCGCTTTCGATGATTTTGTAGAGCTGCATGGTGACCGATTTTTTGGAGATGATCACGCCATTCGTACTGGCTGGGCAAAACTGGACAGTATTCGAGTCATGGTAATCGGACACCAAAAAGGGAAAAATATTCAGGAAAGAAATGAGTGTTATTTTGGATGCGCACACCCTGAAGGATACCGAAAAGCCATTCAAAAAATGAAACTGGCAGAAAAATTTCATCTGCCTGTTATCTGCCTGATCGACACCCCTGGAGCCTGGCCTGGTGTGGGTGCCGAAGAACGTGGGCAGGCGTACATTATCGCTCAGGCCATGTATGAGATGTCTTGTCTGAGAACGCCCATTATCTGCATTATTATTGGTGAAGGTGGTTCAGGTGGCGCGGTGGGAATCGGAGTGGGAGACCGAGTCGCGATGCTTGAGCACGCATATTATTCCGTCATAAGTCCTGAAGGATGCGCGGGCATTCTCTGGAAAAGTGGAGAACATAAACAAAAAGCTGCGGAAGCTCTACGATTTACGTCAAAAGACCTGAAAAATTTCGGCGTGATCGACGCAGTTATTCCTGAGCCTTTAGGCGGTGCCCACCGGGATCCACGACTCATGGCCGGCAACATAAAATCTTATTTACGCACCACTCTTCGAGAGCTTTTAAACGTTCCCATGGACACACTTCTGGAAACACGTTATGAAAAATTTCGTCGTCTGGGTGTTTTTTGTGATTCTACTGAAAATAATCCTTCGCCTTCTGAGAATATTTCCGCTTCAGATACTCTATAATTTTTTATCCTGTTTTTCCTTTAAATTTCCGTTTTCTACTGCTCTGAATGCCAGACATTTTTAACGAAATAAATGCCAGGGAAACGGAAATTTATAGTGCATCAGGTATACCCTTATAATTCTGTCGGTCTGGCCATAATCAGGTCCTAACCTAAAGCCATTTTATACGTCATACACTAAAAAATCTCGTTACCGTTTTTTACTTTCCTGTCAGCAGCTGCCTGGTTAAAATTTCTGATCCTGAACTACATAAAAACCAAAATTTTCAGCGAAACAAGATGCCGGCCTGTTTTTCGGCGGACAGGGAACGCAGAAAGTTTATCATGCTTCGGGGGTAAATTCCGGTTTCATGCTGTGTAAAATACACGTTTTATGTAGAGAGAATTTCTGAAAAAAACAGAAATTTAGTGGTATGTCTGAGATAAAATCAGAGAAAACCTTCCGGTATAAAAAACGTATTTCATAATCCCACACACTCTTATCCATTAACCTCCTGTCATCATCGTATAATGTACACCAAAACGTCCCACACCTACACGTTTTGCTGAATTCATCATATTTTTATGATGTCCCGGACTATAAAACCACCCGCAGGCACTACTCTTCCCTTCTGAACTTCCCATGTATATATTTTCAGAATTTGCCCCTTTTACACCCATCCTTTTCGCGCGATCAGTGAAAGAAGATTTTCCTTTTATCGGACTGGTATGCGAGAAAAATCCTTCTGTCGCCATATCATGACTATGATCCCGGGCCACCGCGCACAGCCCCAGATCCACAAGAAACGGTTCTCGTTCCAACAAAATCCGATAACGATTTATATAAGAAATACACAGAGCTTCCTGAAAATCGATCGTTAAACTAAGATTCTGATTTACTTTCAGTATTTTTTTTCCTTGAGCGGAAACCGGTAACGCGGACAAAATTAAATCGAATTCAATTAATTTTAATATTTCTTCTGTGGTCTGCTTTTTTTTCATTTCTGAATCTGAAGAAATCAGTTCATTATATACTTCCACGCATGCATCATGGAACCGCATTTTTTTCAGAAAATTTTTGCGATCTTCCGCTACTTTTTCATTTTCCGCCACCAGTGTTTCCGGATCCACCCAGCACATTTCCAGCATTTCATCCACCACCGGCTGTATTTTTGTCTGTACATCCTCTTTCGTAAAGTCACTTTTTTGCAGATTTTTCACCACATCTATTTTATTTTTCAGTGAATTATTTTTTCTTTCTTTAATTCGCTGGGAAACTGCTTTTTTTGCCGCCTGTGAAAAACTATTCTGGTACGATTTTAACGCACACTGGGTTTCTTTCTTCATACTTTTTAATATCTGTTCCACCGTTTTAATATCTTTCACGGTCTGAAGCATTTCAATTTTTTTTTCGTCATCCTGCTCTTTTTTTAACGCGATAATAATATTAGGCGATTCCCGTTTTTCCTCCGACGAAACTTTTCCTGAATAATTTTGACTTTTTGTCTTTTTTTTCTGGTGTTTTTGTCCGCTTTCCGTTATAATTTCTTCTGCATATAATTTCACTGAAAATGGAGGATCCGACCATAAACCTGAATGAAATGCCATCTTGGAAATCAAAATTCCAGTTACGCACAGCGTAATACACAGAAAAAATCGATTCATAAAAAATTTATTTTTCATAATATTATAGAATTATATGATTTTATATAGGGTTAATTTTCATTTTTTTGATACGCCACAGAAACAGTATGATTTCTGAAGATCATCTCTTTTTTTAGTATACCAGATTCTCTGTATATATTCAAGAGCTGCAGAAAACATAACGCACGGTCTTTTTCTGCTGGAATTTTTTAAAATCAGCTCTTGTATTCTCATAAAAAATCACTACAATATATTTTATAAATTATCATGTGGCGTAATATGAAAGAAATCATTTAAAGTTCTGTTTAATTTCGTCACAGAAAAAGATTTTTTTCATTTTATACTGGTTCTCGTTTAAAATTCCGTTTTTTGAGGCTCTGAAAGCAGGCCTTTTTAGTGAAACAAAAATGCTGGGAAAGCGGAATTTTATAGTGTATCGGATATAAAATGCCGGAAAAGCGGAAATTTATAGTGCATCGGGCATAATTACCATGACAAAATACTAGAAAGAAAATTATTTTCATGAGTATGATTCTCTTGGAAACTCTCGAAATACCTTCCAATTTACGTCACGGCGCGGTAACGATCGGAAATTTTGATGGCGTTCATCGTGGTCACGCGAAACTGATAGAACGCATCACTTCTTACAGTAAAAGCCACCATACACCCTCCGTGGTTTTTACGTTTCATCCGCATCCGGCGTGTATATTACATCCCGAACGTGCTCCGCAGCCGTTAACGTGGATTAATCGGAAAGCGAAACTTCTCGGACGCCTGGGAGTCGACGCAGTAATCGCCTGCCCCACCACTCCCACGATTCTTACATGGAGTGCTGAAGAATTTTTCCATTATATCCTCTGTGAAAAACTCGCCGCGACTCATGTCGTGGAAGGAACGAATTTCTTTTTCGGGCATCACCGCTCTGGAAATACACAGACGTTAAGCACTCTGTGCGCCATTCATCACATGACCTGTGAACTGGTTCAGCCGGTTATTACCAGCGGAGAAATCGTTTCCAGCTCACGCATAAGACAACTTATTACAGACGGAATGATCGTGGAGGCGAATCAGTTACTGACATGTCCGTACCGTATCCGGGGTATGGTCATTCATGGACTGGCGCGCGGACGAACACTCGGTTTTCCCACCGCGAATCTTGAAGCGATCGACACTCTTCTCCCACGGCATGCGATTTATGCAGGACGTGTATTTTATAATGACTGTTTTTATCCCGCCGCAATTCATATCGGGCCGAATCGTACTTTCCGCGAAACGATACCTAAAGTGGAAATTCACATTCTAGATTTTCATAATTCCATTTATGGAAAACTTCTGAAAGTGGATTTTTTAGCTTTTTTGCGTGAAATCATTTCCTTTCCCTCTCAAGAAGCACTGATTCAGCAGGTAAAAAAAGATATTTTGGCCGTACGTGAAATTTTCACATCAAAAAAATATAATATTTCAGAAACGCCATAAATTTTCATCCTTCCAGTATTTTCCTTTTTTTGAAAGTGAGCCTGTTTTCAGAGCCACATAAAACGGAAATTTAAAGTAAAAGCAGCAGTATAAATGGAACTTTATGTAATATCATAACGTAAAATAATAGATGAGGTGTTTCTTTATGGAAACATAAAAGTATTTTTTACATGAATATACTGACATCCATAAAATTTAATTTTATGTGGTGTGATAATTTTCAGTATTTTCTGTAAGCCAAATGACGGTCTGTCGGCGGAGTCCGAAAAAAACATTAGAGAATCGGAATAAAGAACGAAAAGTCAGGATTTTTCACAGCTTGGCGTAAAAGGAAGTTTTTATACCCGATACACTATAAAATTTCGCTTCTCCGACATTTAGCTTCGCTGAAAATGCCTGCAGTCAGAGCCGCACAAAACGGAAATTTAAAATGGAACCAGTATAAGTAAAAAAGGTATAAAGTTTTTTAGTGGAAGCGCATTTCCAGAGAGATTCGGAAAGATAAGCGAGAAGAAAGTTCATATCAGCATACACGAGGCAAAAACATGTATTATTATTCGCATACCCTCAAGCATCGAGGGTTTACATTAATTGAATTATTAGTCGTCATAATCATCATCGGCATGTTAATGGGTTTACTTTTGCCAGCGATCGGTAATGTTACGGAAACGGCTCGTCGCGTGCAGTGCGATAATAACTTAAACCAGATCGGGAAAGCCATCATAAACATGGAATCTCGCGTACAGCATTATCCCGCAGGAGGCTGGGGTTCTTGTTGGATCGGGGATCCCGCATGTGGTTTTGGAATCGAGCAGCCAGGAGGTTTTTTATATACGATTTTACCGTATATGGATAATAAAACGCTGTTTGATTCACCTGGAATGGAAACGTATTCAGATTCAGGGAAGAAAACTCGCACGACGAAGATGAGCCAGACGCCCATATCCATTTATACATGTCCCACCCGGCGTTCATCCCAGATATATCCATCTTACCATGGATCGGACTATAAAAACGCAGACAAAGCTTCTCTGAATGCGGGAAACTTTCGTGCCGATTACGCCATAAACGGGGGAACGAGTTATCAGAAATGGGAAGATGAGAAAGTGCCTATGACCACGGACGGAATCGTCACGGGCTATAATGTTACCACCGTCGGACAAATCACGGACGGACCGTCGAACACGCTTCTGGTGGGTGAAAAATACCTAAATCCTGATAATTATTTTGACGGTATGTGTGATAGCGATAATGAACCTGCTTTAAGTGGAGACTCTCGCGATAAAGTTCGCTGGGGTTACCGCAGTAATTTAATATATACCCCACGGCAAGACGTGCCGGGATACGGAAAAAACTTTTATTATGCTTTCGGAGGCCCTCATACCGATTCATTTTCCGCCGTTTTCTGTGATAGTTCAGTAAAACGCATTCGTTACGGAACCTCCACGACCGTCTTTCATAACCTCCTGAATAAGGCGGACGGACAGGTGGTCGATCTGACGTTATACACCAATTAATCTCACGCATTCCCTACGGTTTACTTTTTTCTGATGTTTACTGAAAACAGGAAAAAATATTTTTTCACCATTCCGTTTTTTTAAAAAAAGAAACCTGTTTTTTGACGCGAAACAAAACAGAAAATGAAGGAGAACCAGAATTTTGAGAAAACGGAAAGTTCTGGTTCTTTCATCCGGCATTCCCACACGATAAAATTTCATTCCACTACTCTGCGTTTATTTTATACTGGTTTTCCATTAAAATTCCGTTTTTTATAGCTCTGAAAGCATGCCTTTTTGTGTGAATACTTAAATTTCCGTTTTTTGCGGTTCTGAAAGCAGGTCTTTTCAGCGAAACAAAATGCCGGGAAAGCGGAAATTTATAGTGCATCGGACATAATTACCATGACAAAATATTAGAAAGAATGAAAATGATGTTATGTGCCGAGATATTATTTCATCACGGATGGCGAAGAATCGGTGGGTTCCGGATCTCGGATGATTTCTTGTATGGAAAAATTAGTCTGTGAATGTTTCATGCCCTGCTGATAAAACGCCGTAATTAATTCTGCCGTGATTCCGCAGGCCATAAGCATCATGCCAAAATAACCGCAAAAATAGGAAATCGTGTGCGTGCACGTGTTAAAGAAAGAGTGAAAAGACGTGAAGGTAACTGAAATTAAAATGTTCAGTAAAAAAAGTAGCGCCGCGAAAAGCCACATTACCACCGCGGCTCCTCCCATAACGTGCAGCGGGCGCTGGCCATATGTGGTGGCCAGTTTTACACTCAATAAATCAAGAAATCCCTTCAAAAATCGAGAAAAACCATACTTCGAAACGCCAAATTTCCGTGCCCTGTGCTGAATGACGACTTCCGTCACACGAAACCCTCTGGCACCTGCCAGTACCGGAATAAATCGGTGCCGTTCTCCGTAAATCGCGACTTCTTTTAATACCTGCGCGCGATAACATTTCATCCCACAATTATGGTCATGCAGAGTTACACCAGTTAAAGAGCTGACCATTTTATTAAAAAGCCGAGACGGATACACTTTATGCCACGGATCATGGCGCACTTTTTTCCAGCCGCTTACCACGTCATAACCTTCCGACATTTTTGATAGAAAATTTGGTATTTCCGCAGGATCATCCTGTAAATCCGCGTCCATGGTCATCACAAATTCTCCTTTCGCACGGGAAAACCCCGCCTCCAGCGCCGCAGCTTTTCCAAAATTTCTGCGAAATCGGACTGCGTGAATATAAGATTTTTCCGCTGCCAGTGAAGAAATAATCTCCCAGGAAGTGTCGGAGGAACCATCATCCACGAAAATCACTTCTTTTTCATAATGATTCTGCGCACAAACTTCCTCAATTTGACGAATCAGTTCCTGAAGACTTTCTTCTTCATTATAAACCGGTATAACCAAAGAAAGAAACATAATAATTATTCTCCTATTATATTACCTGATTTACCGTAAATGACCACGTTTCGACATTTTATAACCGACACGGCATAAATTCAGTTTTTCTGACATGCCGTTTTCAAAACATGTTTACTTTTGTGACCAAGGAAAACAGTGATTTAATGAAAGTTCGGCACGATTAAATTTCACAAAAAAAAGAATGGCAGAAAACATAAGTTCCGTTGTCAGCCAGACCAGTCGCAGGATAATTGCCGCGATTACAGCCACCGCCACTCCCGCGCCCGGCACGATTCCTTCCAAAAAAGGTGCCATCAGAGGAACCGTAAACGCTTCTCGCACACCCAGTCCTCCAGGCATAAACACTAGAACGAAACCCGCGACCATGGCAGAGGCGATCGTCGCCAGATAACGGGGAAATTCACTCAGCGGCATTTCCAGCGACAGTCCTTGAAGAAGCGCCCAATAACTCAGCGCTAAAAGCATCCAGTACCCGGCCATTAATGGTAAACCAAAAAGAATCGTCGTCCACCGAAAGTGATCCAGGCACTGTAAATGATCACTGTATTTTTTCGCCACCACCATTTTTACGATTTTCTTAAAAATCGGCGGGAAAAAAGGAAGCCCGGAAATCACCATCAGCGGAATAACATACGGTAACCATTTCGTTTCCAGAGAGGTTACTGCCCACCACAAAAAAACGCATAACACCAGCAGCGCACCGGTGGCCATCTGAACGAAACCCTCCAGAAAAATACTGATAATCGTCGGTGAAGTTTCCGTGCCCTTTCCGTGTAACATACTCGTACGCATCAGAACTACCATGAATTTTCCAGGCACATATTTCCCGATATGTCCAATGATATGTGCTCTCACCGTCTGGAAATATGTCGGACTCTGCCCTAAATAACGTAATACCACATACCAGTAACTGGCAGGAAAAACCACCGCGGCAGCGTAAATTACTCCGCTGAGGGCGAACCATATCCATTTTATATTATGTAACTTAAACTTCCCAGTGTTTTCGTTTATCTGGTGAAAGGCTACATAACAAGTATAGCAAATTGCCGCTAAAAGCAAAATTCCGATGATCGTTTTTAATAGAGGAATGAGCCATCTTGGTATTCGAGACACTTCTGGCTTCAGCGCTTGGGTGGGAATATTTATCATCACTTCACTTATCATCTAAAAAGGTGGGAAAATCATCCGGAAAAATCATTTCCCGGCTACAATATACCTGGTTCCACTTAAATTTCCGTTTTATGTGACTCCTGAAAGCAAGCATTTTCTGTGAAGCAAAATGCCGGAAAAGCAGAAATGTAAAGTGTATCGGATATAAACATTATCAGAATCGGCTCTAAAATGATTCACCTTTCGCCTGTTTCACTAAATCTCGCTTTATAATCTTTCCTGTCGAACCTTTCGGAAGCTGAGGTATAATATTAATTTTTCTCGGACATTTATATGCCGCCAAACGAAGACGACAGTATTTCAAAAATTCTTGTTCTTCCTCTTCACAGCCTGGATTCAGCGATATATACGCGATCACATCTTCCCCATGCAGTGGATGTGGAATGCCTATCACCGCCGCCTCATATACATCCGGATGACCATACAAAACTTCCTCGATTTCTCGTGGGTAAATATTCATTCCCGCACGGATGATAATATCTTTTTTCCGATCCACGATATAAAAATACCCGTCCTCGTCCCGGTATCCTATATCTCCCGTGTGTAACCATGCATTCGTGAACACCTGCTGTGTGGCCAGTAAATCCTTATGATACCCACGCATCACATTATGCCCGCGCATCACTAATTCTCCGATTTCTCCATCTTGGGCAAAAGTATGATCTTCTCTCATGATCCGTACTTGGCATCCCATGATCTCTTGTCCCACCGACCCAGGTTTTATCGGTAGTGACGGCAAAGAAACTGTCGCCAGCGGACTGGTTTCCGATAATCCATATCCCTCGATCAGCACAGCCTGAGAAAACACACGCTGAACTTCGTGAAATACTTCCGTGGAAATCGACTGCCCTCCCGAAATCAATAATTGTAAACTGGAAACATCTGCCCGTATTTTTTGCTGCATTCTCGCCAGATGAATTAACATCGTGGGAACTGCCGGCAAAACATTCACCGCATGTGTCTCGATCACCTGTAAAATACGTTTCGGATCAAAACGGGGTGCCAGCACAAGCGTCGCCCCTGCCAGCAGTGCGGCATTCTGAACGACCGTCTGACCGAATGAGTGTGACAGCGGAAGAATCGCCAGCGCCCGGGAGCCAGGTTTATAATGTGTCACGTGTTCTCGTACAAACTTCGAGTTCGAGTACAAATTAAACTGACTGAGCATGGCTCCTTTCGGAAACCCGGTGGTACCGGAGGTATATAATATAACCGCCGTATCTCCCGGATCCGTCGCCGCAGGTGACGGACACAGTAACACTCCCTTTTCCTGGGACACGGGGCAGGTTTCACAGTAAAGTGAATTCTCTTCAGACACATACTCCTGAGACGGGCGAAATATATCCTTTTCCCGAAAAATTTCCTCCGACTCCACCGAATTCATTCGCGTATACCGTGAAACATACGTCGCCGTCATCTCGTCCAGTGCTCCCACCGGCCATGGTGAATTTTCCAGATCTATTTTCTCAAAATCTTGCCAGTCCTCCGGCTCATGCTCCTCTTTTTTTCCTGAAAAAATCGGTTCCCGTTCTTCCGATTCTTCCTCCTGTCGTAACACGGAAGCCTGTCGTAACTTTTGCCCCCGTGAAATACGGCTCATCTCATCCTGCACCCAAAACATGGGATCTCGACGATACTCCACTGGGATCTGTGATATTCCATCTTCTTTCGTGCCAGGTATAATTACTCCCATACAGGTGTCCGTCCCTCGGCACGCCATTAATGCATTTACCACACAGTCCATATGCGCAATTATATACTTCGCATCTGAATGATGAATCTGATACGCCAATTCTCTGTCCGTCAGCAGCGTATTACATGGGACGATTACCACTCCGAGATGCATCAGCGCAAAATAGGAAATCGTAAACTCCGGAACATTCGGCATCAAAAGTGCGGCATAATCCCCTCGTTTAAGACCAAGATGGGATAACATCACCACCCAGTGACGTATTTCATTCGCCAGTTCCGCATATGAAATTTCCACTTCATTACAAATAATCGCAGGCAATTCGCGAAATTTTTCCGCGGCAACTTGAAAATCCAGCGCAAGATTTAAACTCATAACGATTCCATTCGTATTCTATTCAACTCTTCCTTAATTTTTTTGTACGGTCACAAAAAGCCGGAATTTTTAGCTAAAAATCAAAACGCCGACCTTCCTTCAGGGACAGGGGGAGCGGAAATTTATCGTGCACCACCTGCTTCTTCTTTATATTTCCGTTTTGTACGGCTCTATACTGGTTCCAATTTAAAATTTCGTTTTGTGCGGCTCTAAAAGCAGGCTTTTTCAGCGAAGCAAAAAGCCTGTGAAGCTGAATTTTATAATGTATCGGATATAAAATCGGAATTTTCAGCAAGAAAATGCCGCGGGAGCAGAATTTTATCGTACATCGGGTATAAAATGCCTGAAAAACTCACCTTTTGCGCGCATCCATCATAAAAATGGCAGCGACATACAGGTGTACGCAAATTCCTTTTCGCTTCTTCGACCATTCTATATAATATTATTATAACTCCCAGGATGAATTCTGTAAAGTGTGATTATTTGTCAGTTTACCATTTTTTTCATTTTAATTAAAATTTTCAGAAAAAAGAATGCCTGAGAAATGGAATTATCCCTTTTTCTTACCCATTTTCTTTGTTTTGAGAATGGGAAACCACAAAATAATGTTTCTTGAGCAAAAATTCTAAAGCGGGAATCTGGAAGTAAGGGAATTATTTAGAAGAGAATTATTTGGAATTATGTTGCCACCAGACGCAACAACTACCAATAAGAGGAAAAAAACATGAAAAACACAAACATAGCCCCAGACAAAAATCAGACCATTCCATATGATACTGTTTCCACTTCAAATTTCCGTCCTTGCGGCTCTGAAAGCACAGGCATTTTCCGCCAAGAAAAATGTCGGGGAAGTGGAAATTCATAGTACATCGGACATAAAATAAACCATCTGAGACTCCCATTGAGAAAATCCAGGCAAAACGATTTGGGATTTAATTTACCAGTGTACTGCAATTTTGGGCCTTCTCCCGGACGACTTTACGCTTCGGGAGTTAGTTTCCATGACACAGTATCGGCTGCAGTACGACTGGCAGCGGACATCCGCCGTGCTGGCGACGCTCCTTAATTGCCATAGTGCCGGCAGCGGGCAGATCGTGCCTCTTGACGCTTTCGTTCCGAAATTTCCCACGGAGGAAAGCGCTCAACGCACGGAGGAAATCATCACCGACCCTCATGAAAAACAGCTCGTCGCGCAAAAATTATGGAACGGGCGTTGAGTAACTCCGGCGGCGAACTGATGGTGGAAATTCCAAAGAGAAGATTCTTCATTTGTGGGGAAAAATCCGCCAATTGCTAACACATGTGATGATCAGGACGATAAACCAAGTAATGAAACATGCTTCGAGCGACATGGGAGGAACGTTGGTTTCCAGCGCGACACCAAGAGCAAAAGCAAATAAAGAGTAAAAGGCGTAAAAGGCTGCGGTAGTCATCGTAGTGAATATCACTATCGGTATCATGAGTAAGCCAGTGATCACCATATTTTTCAGACCATGAATATAAACGCCCGCACCCATGAAAAACACTATAAGCAGCAGACCACAGAATACAAGAACGTAGGGAAAAGGATGATTGACTTCGGCAAATAACAGCATTTGAGGGCACCTCCGATGGCAAAATTACAAGCGGGTTTCCAGACTTTGTATGTCAGAAAAGAAAATAAAGAATATAGTATAAGCATACCCCCCCCCCCCCCGTATTTGTCAAGTACCCCATGTGAGAATTTTTTTAAAAAAATAAAAATTTTTCATTCTTTATACCCAATACACGATAAAATCCGCCTTTCCGGCATTTTTGCTTCACGGAAAATACCTGCTTTCAGAACCGCACAAAACGGAAATTTAAAGTGGAAGCAGGTATATATACTGTGAAGGAATCTTATTTAAGGGGTGGCGTAACGAATAAAAAATGAGCCAAAATTTGCATACGGGTTATATCCATAACGAACGATCAAGAATTCTATAATTTATAGCTTCCGTCAGGTGTGGCACTAAAATTTTAGGTGAATTTTCCAGATCGGCGATCGTCCGGGCGATACGTAAAACTTTATCGTGAGCGCGTGCGGAAAGGCCAAAATCATTCATCGCAGCACGTAAAAGTTTAATTCCTTGAGCGTCCAGCTGGCAGTGCTGACGAATTTTTCTTGCCGCGACCACCTGCCGGCGTATTTCATCACTGGAGGTGCCCGTATGCATCCCTGAAAGTTCTTCGAAAGGCACGGCAGGAACTTCGATATGAATATCGATTCGGTCCAATAATGGACCACTAATTTTTGACATATAACGTTCGACCATCGGCACGGAACAAGAACACTGGCGCCGAGGATCCCCCCGGTATCCACACGGACATGGGTTCATCGGGATTTGCAGAGATGTGTTGCGCTCATATTGGATCGCGTTACATTGACACATACGTGAGTTTGGAATAAAGCGATGATCACAGTCTCAGTCCTGTTTACTCCAATTTTTCTAAAGCTCCCACCTGTATTGCCGGGATATTTCGGGCAATTCTTTCTGTTGACCAATCCCACCATTTCAACTTCAACAATTTTTTAATCGTATCGTCTGTAAATCGTTTGCGAATCGGTTTCGCCGGAACGCCGCCAACAATCGTGTAAGGCGGAACGTCCTTTGTTACTACAGCCCGAGCGCCGATTATCGCTCCGTCACCGATGGTAACGCCCGCCAGGATGACTGCTTCATAACCAATCCAAACATCATTGCCGATAATAATGTTTCCTTTATTGTCCCATGCGGAGGTGATTTCCTTGACATCAAGTCCCCATTCCTCAAAGAAGATCGGAAAGGGGTACGTGGATAGTGACCGCAAGGTATGATTAGCACTGTTAAACAAAAATTTCGCACCGCAAGCTATCGAGCAAAATTTGCCGATAATCAATTTGTCTCCATTGATGGGATAGTGATACAGCACATTGTTTTTCTCAAAATCCCGCGGGTCACGAACATAGTCATTATACATGGTAAAATCACCGACTGTGATAGCAGGGTCTGTTACAACGCTTTTCAGATAAACGGTTTCTTTATCTGCTGTGCGTGGATATATTTTTTTCTCCGATATAGTCATAATTCCTCCGATTGTTTATTTCACTTGTTTTGCGACTATATCGATAAATGCAATGCAGCGTTTCATTTTTTTCGTCTCACCTCGATTTATTTACAAAGATTTTGCTCTATTTTGATTTTCCGTACTCTACAAAGTGGAACCTGTCTGTCATATATTGCTGATTTCCTGTTGAAGCTTTGCCAAGAATTTTCCTGCATGCGCACCGTCCATTTGTGTATGATGAAATTGGAAAGATAACGAAAGATAGTATTTATACTCATTCCATTTTAAAATTTCGCAAAAGTTTTGTCAAAATTTGCATGATGTAATAATTATCACGAAGTTTGAAAGCGTTGTCAAGTGGGAAAATGGAAAATTACAAATTATCGCAAGAAATTTTTAGAAAACTTACGCCGTGCGCATAAAAAAACGCAAAAAGTGGTCGGCAGACAGGTTAAAAGCGGTTTTTTGTTTGTGAGTAGGTGGAGAAATCAGCGACGTGGCGGAGGTATGATGAACGGACGTCGCGCGTCCGAGGACGTCGTGATGGTGACACATAAATAAAGGCGTGCGGTCTCTTTCGCATCTTTGGGGGAAGAATGGAAAAGAAAGTTTGCATGTGTCGAGTTTTCTCTGTTTTTTAAGTGAAGTTTTTTATTTTACCGCAAGTAGGGAATTTCAGCGAAACAAAAATTTCCGTGAAGCGGAATTTATAGTGTATCGGATATATATTCCGGAATTTTCCAATTTTACGTAAAAATGCAAAAACCTCCGCCGCTGCCGAAAACGTTATTGCGCAGAGCTGCGTACGATGATATATGAAAAGTTTCATCTCGTCGCAGACGAAAACTAAATTC
>JAUNBR010000020.1:43594-52610 GCA_030527015.1 Planctomycetia bacterium | reverse complement strand
GTTCCTGCGGGCGCAGGCGGTGCGGGAAGTGCGGGTTACGTTCCTGTGGGCGCAGGCGGTGCGGGATCTCCTGTGTCTCAGGTGAATGTTCCGGTGGCTGTGGGAGTTCCTGTGATGCAGGTTTCTTCCGGTGTATTATCAGCTTCTGAGGTGTCTGCGGAAAATGCATCCACGTTTCCCTTACCACAAAAGGTTTCCGTGAATTCACCTTCTGGCAGTACCTCTGCCTCAGCGGGAAGTGCCGCGGCGATAAAAGGCATAAAGCAGATGTACACAGAACGACTTTCGCGATTACAGTATATCCTTATTACTCTGCTGGTGCTGGTACTGGGACTTTTGGGATATATCTTTTATTCTGTTACGAATCATTCGGATTCCGCTGGAAAAATTGCCTCGGCTCAAAAAGATGCCGGTAAAGAAAAAGATCTGTCTGGTAATGCAGGCGATTCTTCCATACATCCGGTTTCTGTTTCTCATACTCCAAATATTCCTCAAAACTCGGTCAGTTTTCCTTCTGCGGATTCTTCCAAAACACCGAATTTTGTGGAGTGCTGTAATGCGATTCGTGCGGATCTCGCTCAGCGAAATATACCCGCAGTTCGAGAATCTCTTGCTGCGGCTGCGAATTTTGCTGCGACAGATTTAGAGAAGCTGGAGTTAAATCGTTTAACGGTGATAACGGATTTAACAGAACGTTTTCTGGATGAACTGGCCACTGAGATGGGTGACTTTCCTGAAGGTGGTACGATGAAAATTAATGGTAATATCACTTCTATTTTTGAATCTGATTATGGGAAGCTGGGAATTAAACAGGAAGGTAAACGTTATAAATATCAGGTTCACGCACTTCCGAATGCGGTGGTCGAGTTACTATTAAAACGAATGAAAACTTCCGATCCGTCACGAAATGTCCGTTATGGAGCATATCTTGTCATGGGAGATGAGAAAGATCGTAAAAAAGCAGAGAAAGTGTGGAAACAGGCGGTTTCTCAGGGACAAGATGTTTCACTCTTAATGCCGGAGCTTGGCGTTCCTCTGCATACGAAAGTACCGACATCTGCTTTAGCGAGTGTAGAACCTGGGATGCCTATTCGTCGGAGTCCTGCGGAATTAATGGAAATGGATGCTTCAGAGACACCGCCGACACATAATGGTGTGCCTGTGGCAGATGGCGAGACTTTATCGGCTGATACCGCTCAATTATCCACAAATAACGTGTTCCCTGGTACATCAGGCGCGATTATTCCTTCGTCAGGAACCACCGTGGAAAGCATTCCTTCTGGAGCTTCAGGAAATATTACGGGAACCATAACGAATCCTGCTGGAGGCTCTGTCAGTTCAGGTACTGCACCGGTAAATTCTTTAGCTGGTACACCCAGTACACCATCTGGAAAAATTGATCCGCCGAGTGGACCTCAGGCTGCGGCTGAGCCTGCGACAACAATTGACGCAAAAAAACGTGAGAAATTTCGGGATTTAATGACGGATTTACGTGGTGATATTAGTGCTCGAGACATTCCTTCCGCGCGACAAAGAATCAGACAGGCACAGAACATGCATCAGAGCGAGGAAGAATTAAGTGAACTAGAACGTCTGGAGCTTCTTACAGATAATATGGAGAATTTCGTGCAGTGGGTCGGTGACTTAATGGGATCTTTTAACGCACCGGGTGAAGCTGTCGTGAATGGTGAACCGATTTATATCGTGGACGCGCGGCCAGGGTATATCTCTGCAAAAATGCGTGGAGTGGTACGTCGGTATACTGTGGATAATCTGAACCCGCGCCTGGTGGCGTTTTTAGTAAAGGACAGTATAAAACTGACGCCGGATAATCGTGTTTTGTATGGTACTTATCTGGCCATGGATCCGGAAGGTGATCGTGCTCAGGCGCGGCGTTTATGGGAAGAAGCAAAACGACTGGGTTTCGATTCTTCTTACCTGATGCCTGAATTATCGGTTCCTCTTCCTGGACAGACTCCTGGAAGAAAAAGTCAGGCGTCTGTACCGGAGCCGCAGCGGTATTCTGTTCCTTCTGAAGCAGAACAAAAAGCTGCTCTGGAAAAACTTAAAACAGGATTTTCTAAACTGTATTCACGTGCTTCTGATGCAAAAGGAAAAGATGCTTTAGTAACGCAGTTAGCGAAACATGCAGAAAAAAAGTCCCTTTCTGCCGCAGAACGTTATGTGACTCTGGAGGAAACCGTTAAGTATGCTCAGGAGTCTTACCGATTTTTACGGGCTTTTAATACACTTCAGGACATTCAGCGTTTTTACGAAACGGAAACGTATGAGCGCCGAATGAATTTAATTACCAGCGCGGATCCTGAAGTTCGAGGTACGCCATCTGTCGGTGAAGTGGCAGGAATCGCGATCCGTATGGGAAAAGAAGCTGCATTTCACGGAAAAAAAGAAGATGCAAAAAAAATGTATGATTTGGCGAAACCTCTGGTGGAGCGCGGTGCAAAACCTTCGCTGAAAAAAGATTTAAAAGATTTAGAAAAAATGATGGAGGAATAAATTTTCGGACTTTATTCTTGATTTACAGAGTATCGTGCATATCCTGGTTCCACTTTAAATTTCTGATTTTTGCGGCTCTGAAAGCAAGTATTTTCAGCGAAGCAAAAATGTCGGAGAATCGGAATTTTATAGTGTGTATCGTGCATAAAACGCTTAAGATTTTTATATCTGAGCGTTTTTTATTTTATTCTGATGACAGAAATAACTTTCTTTTTTTGGTGATTTTATACTGATTTTCCCTTAAATTTCCGTTTTTGCGGCTCTGAAAGCAGGTATTTTCAGTGAAGTAAAAATGTCGAAGAATCGGAATTTTATAGTGTGTATCGTGTATAAAACGCTTAAGATTTTTATATCTGAGCGTTTTTTATTTTATTCTGGCGACGGAAATAACCTTCTTTTTCTTGGAGATTTTATACTGATTTTCCCTTAAATTTTCGTTTTTGAAGCTCTGAAAGCAGGCATTTTCAGCGAAGCAAAAATGCAGGAGAATCGGAATTTTATAGTGTGTATCGTGCATAAAACGCTTAAGATTTTTATATCTGAGCGTTTTTTATTTTATTCTGGCGACAGAAATAACTTTCTTTTTTTGGTGATTTTATGCTGATTTTCTCTTAAATTTCCGTTTTTTGCGGCTCTGAAAGCAGGCATTTTCAGCGAAGCAAAAATGTCGGAGAAGCGGAATTTTATCATGCATCAGGTGTAAAAATATACATTATCTTGTGTTTACCTGTAAATATTTCTCCATAATACGTGATTTTTGCTCTTGACGTTTTTCCGTAAATACTCTATACGCTGTGTAACTGTATTTTTATCCAGTGAAATTATTTCATCTGACAGTCCAAAATAAATATGGTAATTTCATTTATTTTAGACTGCCGGGGCCGTATGGAAATTTTTAATGGATGAAAAACGAGGAAGGTATATTTTTACACCCGATACACTATAAAATTCCGTTTCTTCGGTATTTTGATTCGCTAAAAATCTGCTTTCAGAGCCGCATAAAACGGAAATTTAACCGAAAACCAGTATATATCTGTTACACAGTGAATTTTACTGTTCTGACATGTCGTGATTCGAGAAATATCAGAAAAATATAAAATTAATTGTGCGTTTTGGATATAAAAACCAGAAAATATTCAGGAGACATTTTGCACACGATGTACTATGAATTTTCACTTTTCCTGTCCACCGACAGTCAGGTCAGTATTTTTGTTTACTGAGGATGACGTCTTGTGTGACCGTAAAAAAACGGAAATTTAAAGTAAAATCAGGATGATATGCTCCTTATAACACAGAATACCCATGAAAAATATTCATTTTGATCTGACCCATTTTATTGGAGGTAACGTATGAAATTCCAAAGGAAAATATGGCGTGGACTTTTAAGTTTATCAGGCGTTCTGATAACTCTGTTCACGGTGATGCATATGCCATTAGTAGCTAAGGAGTATAATAATATAGGATCTCTGGACGATCTGAATAATGCTTTGAATGAAATTCAGTCATTACCCGATACGGCGCACAGTATTACACTGACAGCCAGTTTTGATTTGGGTGATGATTTCGATTTTAGTATTCCGGAAGGTATTACCGTTACCTTGAACACGGGAGATTTTCAGCTGACAGTTACTGATGCTGACCATACGAGTCCTAAGAAAACAGGTAATGGAACGCTTATTTTCTCTTGTGAAAAAAATGATTCACTGGCATTTCCAAGTTTTTCGAGCGTGGAAGGAACCGTGCAGCTGAAAGATGAGACTGCGAAAGTCACTCGTGAAATTTTGGCTGGCAGTGATATTACCACCGTCGGTGACGCCGGAACTCTGAATATTCAGGAAAATGGGACGGTCTGGAATACGGAAGGAAATATAAATGTCGGTAAAATTGCAGGGACTTCTGGTGAAATTAAGGTTACTGGGACGGTGCCCGAGAACGAAGAAGAAGAAACGGTGACGCCACATCTGGAAGCCGGGACGATTTCTTTGGGGGAGTCAGGGACAGGAACCATGACCATTAATGCCGGCACGGCGACTGCTGATAAGCTGGAGCTGGGAAAGGGGGAAAGCGGTACAGGGAATTTAACGATTTTGAATTCTGGATCGTATGATTCAACTGGAGTGATTAATGGCGGAATGGTCGTTACCACGCTGGAAACCGGGGCAGGAAAAGCGAATATTTCTCTTTCCGCTGCGTCTCTGAATGTGATAAATGCATTTACTTGGAATACAGAAACGACGACAATTGAAGTGCAGGATGCTTCTTTTTTAAATTTTCATAACGGTCTGACGGTTTCTTTTGAAGAAAATTCTCGGCAGACGGGAATTTCCCTTTCGGATGTCAGTTATTTTTGGGTGGGAAAACAGTCGTCTTTGGGAGTGGTGGAGATTAGTGCCGATGCGAATTTTTCCACTTCCGTCGCATCCACGTTAAGCATGACGGGTGGGTCTGTTTTGTATTCCACAGGCGATTTTAATTTGACAGCGAATACAGATGGTTCTTTTACGGTGGATGTGTCTGGAATCGATGAGGGATCCAATTCATCTTCCTGTTTCTTTTCGCATGGAAGCATAAACATTACCGGGGCAGGAGGAACTTTTGTAACTGTTACTGATGGTGGTACTTTTAACGCTCAAAATGAACTAAAATGGGACATGATCGGTAGTAACTCAGATATACCAGAACTGACCTTAAGCGGAAGTGGAGCTTCTCTGAGTGCGGGTACGGCGAATTTTACCACGACTGGGAATTCTTATATTAATATTATGCAGTCTGCTGGTTTTAAAGTGGTCGGATACACTGATAGCGAGAATAATGAAATAAGTGGGGACGCCACCTTTACTGCGGAGGCGGGCGGGGGTTTTCATTTTGACATTTCCGGTACGTATAATTCTTTTAATTCTTATTTTTATGCTGACGGTAACGTAACGATGAACGGTGACGGACAGTCTTTCATAAAACTGACAGATGGCGGTATCATGGAAATTGAGGAAGAATTTACCATGGATATGAAAGGCACGAATGGAGATCAGGATTCTGAAATTTATATAGATGGCGTGGAATCTGGACTTTCCGTCGGTTCTGCGCAGCTGGCCACTACAGGTGCCTCGACGATTCACCTCAGCGGAGGCGGCGGGTTTTATTCTGCAGGTGACGCGACTCTGACGACAGATGGTCAGAACGCCTCATTCTCTATAAACCTCTCTGGTGGTACGGCAACTAATTTCTCATTTTTTGAAGTGGGAATGACTTCCTCGGAAGATTCCTCCACTTCAGGAAATTTACTGATAACCGGTACCGGATCTTCCATTATTCGTATTACGGACTATGGTTATCTTCTGGTTCACGGGGATATGACGATTCAGGGTGTGAATTCTTCCATTTCGCTGGAAGGGATAAATGCTCAGACGGTGGTAAAAGGTCATCTGTCACTGGGAAGCTCTGGAGTTTCCCAGGTGGATATTCAGAATGGTGCGAATATCACTACTGGCTCTGCGACTCTTGGTGCCACCCAAAACGGGTCTGTAGTGGTGAATATTTCTGGCACGGGAACAGGTACAGACACGGAAGGTAACGCTCAGACTGTGAATACCAGCTGGGTAAATACGGGTGAAATAAAAGTTGGTGATGAAGCAGATGCAGAAGTTAATATTTCGGAAGGCGGTTACCTTCAGGCAGGTACGCTGAATGTGGCTAATAAAGATAACTCCAGCGAAACTGGCAGCGTAATTAATCTTTCGGGTACCTCCGAAGAGAATTATTCTTACCTGGAATTTACGGATGTCATTATCGGTAATGCGGGAAAAGGTTCACTGAAAATAGATGGTTTTGGATCTGCATATGGACAGAATGTTACTGTGGGATCACAAGGTACGGGGCAGGGAGATATTTCTCTTTCCGGAGAAGGAGCACTTTTACGGGCATCAGGAGACATGATTATCGGTGATTCTGGTGAAGGAGAAATTGTTCTTTCGGAAGGTACTTATACGTCTGCCGCGACACTTCAGCTCGGAAATACAGCCACCGGGGAAGGGGTGCTGAAGATTACCGGGGGGGCGATGGATATTTATACGGTGGATGATGAAGAAAATGCTGTCGGTGGGAATGTAATTATCGGTGTGGCGGGCAGTGGAGATGTGTATTTAGCTGCTGAGCTGGATCCGAATACAAAAGAAATAGTTAATCTGGGAGAGGTAAATACGGGTGCCGTTCAGATCGGATTAAATGCAGATTCCATCGGGAAATTAACGATTACGGATAAAGCATCATGGACCTCGGGCGTTACACAGGTGGGTGTAAATGGAACGGGAACTCTGGAAATCACGGATGGTGGAAGCCTGACGACTGCTGGACTTCTGGCCGCTTCTGGAGAAAACGGGAATGCGTCCATTCTTGTGCAGGGAGATGGATCCAGTCTTAATATTACGGCGTATGGCTCGGAACTTTCCATGGGTACGGGCACGGGAACTCTTACCGTCAGTGAGGGGGCCACGATGAATATCGCCTCGGGTGGACTCTTTTCCATGAATGGAGACGCCACGTTTACAGACGCCACTTTAAATCTGGAAACTACTTTTGTTGATGCCAGCACGACCACATGGAGTTATTTTTGGCTGAATGATGGATGTGACCTGACCATGACGGACAGTAGTGTTTTGGCTGGAAATGGTTTAATCTGGCTGCGTTCAACGGATGATGAAAATACGGTTTTTGGTGATTTAGTGCTGAAGAATGGCGCGGCAGTTTCACCAGGTGGAACGGAAAGTGGTTCTGAAATCGGTTATATTTATGTTGACGGCAATTTAAAAATTCAGGATGGTATTTATAATTTAGATCTGGCTCAGGGCACAAATAACAGCGATTTAATTGAAGTGTCCGGAACCGTTCATTTTGATGGCGGTATAAATGTAAATGTTCTTGATAGCATTTCCGAAAATGACACTTGGACGATCATTTCCAGCACGGGTAATATAACGGCGCAGAATGTCCAAATTTCGGGGAATATCCCAAAATTTGTTGACTTAACTTCCACTGTATCCGCAGGTGAAACTTCGAATCGTCTGATTCTCGGAGTGGAAAGAAATACGTTTTTTCAGAATACAGCTAAAAATATTAATTCACAGGCAGTAGGAAAATTATTAGATTCTTTTCCGCTGGATCAGTGGTATGGTGAACTGGATAAAATTTCTCAGGGAACAGAAAACCAGATCGATTATATGTTAAACCAGATGAGCGGTTCCATTCGTGCGAATGCCATGCAGCTGGCACGACAGCAGCTCTGGGTGCCTCTGGGAGACAGAATTTCATGGAATCCAGAAGGTAAAATTTATATGGGTGCTCAAAATCCGTATACCGCGCTGGTGGGAAACCGAAGTGCGGTGTGGATGACGCCGAATTATCACCGTTTTACTGTGGATTCTTCAAAAGGTCTGGATTCCTATAAAATGGATGCGTTTAATATTTTAGTGGGTCTGGACACAATTTTTGAAGATGAATTCGCCGGTGGTATTTTTGCTGGTTTCGGATCTCCCACATTAAAACAGGGTTATGATGAAGCGTCGGCAGAAAACTTTACGATCGGCCTTCATGCAGCGTACCGTTTTATCGGAGGTTTTGAGCTGCGTGGAATGGTGGCATATTCTTATCACACATTTTATATAGATCGGAATCTGCACTTCGTTACAGGAGATTCGTATCATGCCCATACAAAATATGGCGGCAGCAGTCTTACTGCGAATGTAGAACTGACTCGGCCTCTGTTTTTACCGCTGGCAGTTATTCGTCCCATGCTGGCTCTGGATATGGAGTATGTCTGGATGGAATCCACGGTCGAGGAAGGTGCAGGTCTGTATAATCTGTCATATAATAAATCGAATAGTGCCTGGACGTTCCTTCGTGCGGGTATGAATTTTGACCTTTCTCCCTGGGACCGCCTGAGTTTCCGTGGCCGTTTATTTTATGCATTACAGCTGGATGATCCAGAAACGGATATGACGGCAAGTTTTGCCATGACGAATGGTTCCATGACGATTTATGGAACGGATCCTGGCAGATATTATTTTAATGTCGGTCTGACGGCCAATTTAATGCTTGGCCAGCAGAGACGTGTGGGTATTTTTGCTAATTATGACGCCTATTTAGGAAGTCGGTCTGATTCTCATCTTATCGGCGGCGGTTTTCAGATATTATATTAAAATATCTTTTCAAAATTTGTGGTCATATCCCGGATGTTTCCTGGAAAACAGAGTATTTTCTCCGCTGTGTTTTCCAGGATTTTTTTTACCAAATTATGTTATACCCTATGCACGATAAATTTCCGCTTTCCCAGTATTTTTACTCGCTGAAAATGCCTGATTCAGAGCTGCAGAAAACTAAAATTTAAATTAGTATCAGGTATAAATTTCCGTTTTATGTGGTCAAGAAATTCTGTGTTTTCAGTTCTCTCTGCGCAGTAAGGGAGATAAATCTCTGTATGCCTGGCTGCGGACAGTGAAACGGGAAT